>JBBQVT010000069.1:0-20365 GCA_038211245.1 Desulfobulbales bacterium
AACAGGAGCTTTTTCTACTTCGAATTGCTGGAAGATCTCTTTCTTCTTTTCTTCTTTTTTCTCTACTTTTTCTTCAACTTTCTTCTCCACAACTTTACCGGTAAATTCTGTAGCAGTCACTTTATTGGGATCATCAGTTCCCTCAGAAGCAACTGGAAGTTTTACGTCTTCTAGTTCCTTTTGATTTTTTAATTTAACTTCCTCAGTTACTAGTTTTTTCGCAACAGGTTCGGGAGCTAAAGCCGCTAAATCTTTTAACGCAACATCCTTCGGTAACTCAGGAGGTACTTCGTCTATTGGAGGAGGTACATCAAGATCAGACAGAGTAATTTCTCTCTGCATGCTTTCAAGATCTTTTGCTTCTTTATCTTTAGCCCATAATATATAAGCAAGACTTGAAACAGTCATCGTCCGCTTTGGGGCTACCTGGCGGATGATCGCCTCCGCTACCTCACCGGCCAGCTTGACCCTCTCAGGTTTTTCATCCCAACTGGCCGCTGCCGCATTAAAATCTTTATTTTCGGTTGTCATAGCTCTCCAGTCCTAGAGTTTTTTGGGTGATACGTGATGGTTCAATTCCACTGAAATGTGCACGAGTTCTTCATGGATACGTAACTGCTGCTTGAAATACTCAGATCCGATTGATCCACTGGTAACGAGGGAAAGAATGCAGGCATATTTACCCTTGCCGACCCGCCACACATGCAGATCGCAGATCTCGGCATCAACCGGGCTTGCGGCAATCACCTGGCGAATCTCGGCAACCACCGGGGCATCCATCTCAGCATCAAGCAGTACCCGTCCGGTATCACGGAGTAAGCCGTAGGCCCAGATGGCCACTAATGCTGCGCCAACGATACCCATAACCGGGTCGAGCCAACTCGCCCCCAAGAATTTTCCGCCTGTCAGCGCCAAGATGGCAAACACCGAGGTGGCGGCGTCGGCGATGACGTGCAAATACGCCGAACGTAGATTCAAATCATGGTGGTGGCTGGACGATTTGGCATCGTGGTGTTGATGATGCTCATGACTATGCGCGCCTTTCAGGAGCCTGGCGCAGGCCAGGTTGACCAGCAGACCAACTATGGCGATGCCGATTGCCTGATTGTAATGAATGGGCGTGGGCGCTATCAGCCGTTCGACCGATTGGTACAACATCAGCGCCGCAACCATTACCAAGCATAAGGCGCTGGTATAGCCGCCCAGCACCTCGATTTTCCAGGTGCCGAAAGCAAATCGTGCATCATGGGCGAAGCGACGGGCGGCTCCGTAGGCAAGCACCGACAAGCCGAGCGCCAAGGCATGAGAACTCATGTGCCAGCCGTCAGCCAACAGGGCCATCGAATTGAACAACCAGCCACCACAAATCTCGGCAACCATCATGACGGCCGTCAGTATGACCGCTAAAAGGGTATTCCTTTCAGCCAGTGGGTTGCCCTGATCAAAAACATGGGAGTGACGCCAATCGTCAATGTGCGCAGCGGGTTGCATTCTTTTGTATCCTTTGTGGGAAAAACTTTATCATGCTTTTAATCAAGGAAGTTCGACGGCCCAGTTGGCAAGCGGCGGGACCGTCTGAACCATCCCCTCTTTCTTCAGAAAAGCGGCAAAACGGTTGTAACGGTTTTTATCCAAGGCGCCCGGCCGCAGGGCAAAGCGCGGCAAGGTGTCGCGCCACGCCAATCGGTTCAGCTCATCATCGAGGTTTTCCCGGCCATGACCGACAAACAGCTGCCAGCTTTCCTCGGGATGATTGATGGTGTATTGCACCGCTTCTTCCAGGGCATCGACAAATCTCCGCAGCCGCGGGTCGGCGGTGTCGCTGTTTTTGGCCACGAGGATCAGCTCATCGTAGGCCGGGACGCCATATTCTTCAACGTAAAAGGCTCGACCCGGCTTTTTTTCAATGGCCATTTGGTTCAACTCGAAATTGCGGAAGGCGCCTATTACCGCATCAACCTGCCCGGACAGAAGGGCCGGCGACAGGGAAAAATTGACGTTTACCAGCGTAACATCATTTAAGTTTAACCCCTCTTTTGCCAACATCACCTGCAGAAGGGTGTTTTCAAAACCGCCGACCGAATAGCCGATGGTTTTGCCCTTGAGATCGGCGATGGTCTTTATCTTGCCGTCAGCCAACACCACCAGGCAGTTAAGCGGGGTGGCGATAAGGGTGGCAATGCGCGTCAGCGGCAGGCCCTGATCGACCTGCACCTGGTGCTGGTGCTGATACGACACGGCAATATCGGCCTTGCCGGCCGCCACCAGTTTCGGCGGATCGTTGGGATTTGCCGGGGCAATAATTTCGACATCCAAGCCCCTGGCGGCAAACATACCCTTTTCGAGCGCAACATACAGCGGCGCATGGTCGGGATTGACATACCAGTCAAGCAAGACGGTAAGCTTTTCTCCGGCCATACCCTCCGCAGCGGCCAAAAGACTTGCGGCAAAAAAGAGAGAGGCAACGATTTTTACAAATTTTTTCATGTGATTTTTCCTTTTTCAGGTTCCCAGAAGATAAGCCTTGCGAGCAGGCGGTCAACGACAAAAGAGAGCAGCAAAGAAAGACCCGCCAAAAGGAGCAGAGCAGCAAACATCCTATCGATCTGCATGCGGCCGTTGGCATGGAGCATGTAAAACCCGAGGCCGGAACTGGACCCGACCCACTCCCCCACGACTGCGCCTATCGGCGCCACCGCCGCCGCCATCCTGACTCCGGCGGCAAAGGACGGAAGACCGGAAGGGACAACTATATAGCGAAGAATTGCCAGGGGTTTGGCCCCCATGATCCGGGCCAGTTGCAAAAGTTCCGGGCTGGTTCGCCGCATCCCCTGGTAAAAGGAGGCAGTCACCGGAAAAAAGATGATGAGGAGCGCCATGGCGATCTTTGAGGCCATGCCGTAACCAAACCAGAGAATCAGGACCGGGGCTAAAGCAAAGACCGGCAGGGCCTGGCTAATCAGAAGAAGCGGCAGCATCCACCGTTTCAACCGGGACGAGATGATCATAACCAGGGCGCAGGAGGTCCCGAGCATGATTCCCAGCAGCAGGCCGCATACCATTTCCAGGGTGGTGGTCAGTAAATGGCTGAGTAGGACAGAAAATTGCGTAACCAGGGCCTTGACCACCGGCCAGGGACCGGGCAGGATGTAGGCCGGAGGCCCGGCGACAACGACGACCAACTGCCATAGGCCGAGCAAACCAGCAACCAGCAGGAAAGGGCGGGTCTTCACAGGCTATCTCCGTCCATGAGCATGGCCAGCAGTTCACCATATTGCCGGGCAATCTCGGTGCTGTCGAGACGACGCGGCGGCCTGCCCGGCGGAAGAAAACTCGCCACAACCCTGGCCGGCGAACCGGCAAGGACGACCACCCGGTCGGCGAGACGCAGGGCCTCCAGCGGATCATGGGTAACCAGCAGCACCGTCCGCCCGTAGATCATCTGTACCGCCAGATCCTGCAACCTTTGACGGTTGAGGGCGTCAAGAGCCGAGAACGGTTCGTCCATCAGGACGATGGTCCGCCCCTCCATCAGGGTCCGCAGCAGTGCCCCGCGTTGCCGCATCCCCCCGGAAAGGCGGCTGGGCAAGTCGTGCTCATGGTCGCTTAACCCGGCAAGCTGCAGGAGGTCTCGAGCCTGCAGCCGCAAGGCATCGGTCAATTCCCCCCGCAGCTTGGCACCCAGCAGAACATTATCGATGAGCGACAACCAGGGCAGCAGAAGGTCATCCTGCCCCATCCAGGCACACTCTGGCTTGGCATCGGGAGGATCAAGGTGGATGGTACCTGTTAAAAGGGCTGGGCCTGAACCGGCGATGAGTTTCAGCAGGGTCGATTTGCCACACCCGCTCGGGCCAAGGAGACAGGTGGTTCGACCTCCGTCCAGCCGCAGTGAAAAATCGTCAAACAGCCGCCGTTCGCCAAACGCCACGGCAATCCTGTCGATGATCACTGCCGGGGCGGTCGCCTTCGCATGCACCGGCAATGCGCAGTCAATGTCCTTCAAGAGCGGTTCACCAGAAGGCGTGAAAATGGTGCACCGGCCCATGGCCATTGCCGAGCTTGTAGACGGCACCGGCTTCAATGGCAGCGGTGATATAGTCTTTGGCCCGCCGCACCGCATCTTCGACCGCAGCCCCTTTGGCCATATTCGCGGCAATGGCCGATGAAAGGGTGCAGCCGGTGCCGTGGTTGTTGCCTGTGACAACTCGTTTTCCGGGGAAGGTTATCATCCGCTTTTCCCTGACAAGGTAGAGACAATCGTCGCAATCGCCGGATTCCAGGTGCCCGCCCTTGATGAGTACAGCGCCGCAGCCGAGGCTTGCCAACTCGACCGCAGCCTGGCTGATTTTTTCCGCCGTCCCGATATCCCGGCCAAGAAACACTGAGGCCTCGGGCAGATTGGGGGTGATAAGATCGGCAAGGGGAATGAGATGTTGCTTCAGGGCATCAATCGCCTCATCCTGCACGAGTTTATCACCGCTCTGGGCGACCATGACCGGATCGACTACGATCCGCTGCACCCCATGTCGCTGCAAGCCCTCGGCTACGGTTCTGATCAGTTCAGGCGAAAAAAGCATGCCGATCTTCACCGCATCGCAGCCGATGTCCGGAAGAACGGCGTCGAGCTGGGCCCGAACAAAATCCACCGGCACCGCATGAATGGCCGAGACCCCGAGGGTGTTCTGGGCGGTCAGGGCGGTAATAACGCTCATGCCATAGCAGCCGTTGGCAGCGATGGTTTTCAGGTCGGCCTGGATGCCCGCCCCACCGCCGCTGTCCGAACCGGCGATGGTCAAAACTCGGTAATATCTTTTTTCTTCTGTCATGAATGTGCTTCCTTTTATTTTTCTCTCTGCAAGCGTTGTTTCAGCGCTGATGCAGCAGTACAGGGACAAGGGGCGGAGACAATGGCCGAAACCACCGCTACTCCATCCGCCCCGGCCAGCAGCACCTCTGCGGCATTGACCAAAGTGATGCCGCCGATTCCGACCAGGGGCAGGTTGACCGCCCTTCTGATCCGGCGGATACCCTCAAGACCCAGAGGCGTCGCCGCATCATTTTTGGTGGTTGTCGCAAAGACCGGACTAATGCCTATATAATCAGCCCCTTCCGCCTCTGCCCGCCGGGCATCGTCAAGGGATTCGGCCGATATGCCGATCACCATATCAGGGCCGGCTAGCCTCCGGGCATCGGCAATGCTCATGTCCTGTTGCCCGAGATGCAGCCCTTCGGCACCGACCGCCAGAGCCACATCCAATCGGTCATTGATGATAAGCGGAATGCCGGTGCCCAGCAGCAGCTCTTTGAGGAGTCGGGCCTCGGCGATGAACTGCCGCGTCGTGCAATCCTTTTCCCGCAACTGCACGACAGTGACGCCACCGGCAACCGCGGCCTTCACTACCTCGCAGGTCGTCCGGCCCAGCGACAGGCTCCGGTCGGTTACCAGATACAGCGAATAATCAATCATGGCTATCGATCCCCTTTCAATGAGCGCTGAAACGGCAGCGCTGCGCCACTTCTTCCGGGGTGAGGGAATACAGGGCATCGAGGAGATTGATCATAAAGGTACCGGGACCGGCGGAGACTGCTCCGGCCTGCTCGCCGGCAATACCGAAAAAGGCCAGGCCGGTGGCGGCCGCCGAGAATGCATCCGGATCAACCGCGAGAAAGGCGCCGATGGTCGCGGTTGCCGAACAGCCGGTACCAGTCACGACCGGCATGAGCGTGTGCCCACCTTCGATCCGCACGACCCTTTCGCCATCGGTCACCAGATCGACCGGCCCGGTAATTGCTACCGTCGTCCGTAGATCCCGGGCAAGCTGCATTGCCGCCGCCGCCGCGTCATCGACTGCATGGAGCGCATCCACCCCCTTACCACCGGCCTTGCCGGGAGCGAGGGAAAGGATTTCCGAGGCATTGCCGCGGACGACAGTGACCCTGGTTTCGGCAAGAATTCTTTGAGCGGCGGTGGTCCGCATATTGGTTGCCCCGGAACCTACCGGATCGAAAACAATCGGTTTGCCCAATGCCGTCGCCTTTTTGCCCGCCAGAACCATGGCATCAACCCACCGATCGGTCAGGGTACCGATATTGAGAACCAAAGATCCGGCAAAGGCCACCATCTCCTCAACCTCATTTTCGGCATGGGCCATAACCGGCGACGCCCCCATCGCCAGAAGGACATTGGCGGTATAGTTCATCACCACGAAATTGGTGATATTATGGATGAGCGGTTTGTTTTCTCGGATTTTTCTGAGATTGTCTGCGGTCTTACCAGCTAAATCGAACATGATGCGCCTCGTTTTCAAGAACAGAATTATGAAAAACGGGCAGACACAACGGAAGAGAGTAAACCTCAACAGGATACCAACAACGATATTTCTGCAATTCCCTACGCTGGAACTATCCAGATCAGGTTCAATGGGTATGATCTCAGGCCTTGCGCCACCCCTGCATACAACGCGTGTGCGTCACCTTCCTATAAAAAATGATCCTTGCATTGTCAATCTTTACCTCTCGGCAAAGACCATTTACATTATAACTAGAATCCAACCTGCCCTTTCTACCCGACCCATTGATCAGAACTCGCGCCGAAAACTCCGGCACTGCTCCTCGGGTTACCCTCAGTTGCGATATGCAGGTGCCCGGTCGCCATTGCGACGGTGAACACGCAGACTGCGTTACCTCTGTCCGGCTATTTCAGGGGTTGAGACTCGGCATTACAACGCAAATTTTTTCGCTCGGGTAACTGCAGCTTATCGCTGCAGGAACTGCACATGGCTCCACCCGTTTGGTGGCACATTCCGGTCAATCCGTGGCTGGTTCTGCTCTGTCTTCGCTTGCAGTAACTGAGGATGAATATCGCTGCAAGCAGCAGGCCGAAGGAAATAATCAGGGTGAGAATAAAGGTCTTCATAGGGGTGTTTATAAGCATTACCGATACCAATTACCATAAAAGCCGTCCATCCCTTCCCACCTCAGTCGAAATGATATCCAGGCGATTTTTTCCTCTACGCCCCTGCAGCGCTCAACCACAACACCCCACTCTCATTACGGGTAGTGTCCCCATTTTACGTGCTTAGCCGCCGAAATCGTCGTAATGGATGTTGCTCTTTTCCACGCCGAGACCTTCAAGCATGGTAAAGATAGCCTTATTCATCATCGGCGGGCCGCACAGGTAGTAGTTAATATCCTCCGGCGCCGGATGATCCTTCAAATACTGGTCGAGAAGCACCAGGTGGATAAAGCCGGTTGCCCCGGTCCAATTATCTTCCGGCAAGGGGCTGGACAGGGCCAGGTGGAACGAGAAATTGCTGAATTTTCTTTCAAGTCCTTGAAACTCTTCGGTGTAAAACACCTCTTTAAGGCTTCGCCCACCGTACCAAAAGGAGACCTTGCGTCCGGTGTTTTTTCCTTTAAAAAGATCAAAGACATGGCTGCGCAGCGGGGCCATCCCGGCACCACCGCCAATGAGAATGACCTCCGATTGGCTTTCGTCCATAAAAAATTCACCGAAAGGCCCGGAGATAATCACGTCATCCCCGGCTTTAAGGTTGAAAACATAGGAAGAAACCTGGCCCGGCGGCAGTGCGTCCTGACCCGGCGGGGGGCTGGCGATTCGCACATCGAGTTTGATGATGCCCTTTTCGCCCGGATAGTTGGCCATCGAATAGGCCCGGGTGACCGGCGCATATACATGGGATTTATATTGGAACATCTTAAACTTGGTCCAATCGGCGAGGAACCGATCATCGATTTCAAAGCTGCGGTATTCAAGAGAATGGGGCGGGACCTCGATCTGAATGAAACCGCCGGCCTTGAAATCAACGACATCACCCTCCGGCAGGCCGATAACCAATTCCTTGATAAAGGTCGCGACATTGTTGTTGGAGAGCACTTTGCAATGCCATTTTTTGGCCTCCAGTGCCTCGGTCGGCACCTTGATTTTCAAATCCCTTTTGACCGCCACCTGGCAGGACAGGCGCATGCCCAGCTTAGCCTCGCGGTTATTGATCTGCGATTTTTCCGTAGGCAGGATACTGCCACCGCCCTCCTGAACGATACACCGGCACTGGCCGCAGCTGCCGCCGCCACCACAGGCCGACGATAAAATGACGCCCGCCTCCGAGAGGGTGGTCAGCAGCTTGCCGCCCGGCCTGACCTGAAATTTCTTGTGCTCATTGACCTCAATGGTAACCTCACCTTCCGGCAGGAGTGTTTTCTTGGAAATCACAATGAGGGTTACCAGGATCACCTGGATAGCTAGAAAACAGAGCACTCCGTAATATATTTCAGTCATTGTCTGAGTTCCTCATGCACGTGCTGTTGCTGGTATTCCTTCGCCAAAAAACCGTCACATCTCCAGTCCGGCCAAGCCCATAAAGGCCATGGCGATCCACCCGACCGTTATAAAGGTCAGCCCCAGTCCGCGCAGTCCTGCCGGTGGATCGGCATATTCCAGCCGTTCTCTGATCCCTGCCAACACCACCACCGCCAGGAAAAACCCGGCGCCGGAGCCAAAGCCGTAGGCAACACTTTCGCCGAAGGTATAATCGCGTTCGACCATAAAGAGGGTGCCTGCAAAGATGGCGCAGTTGACCGTCAGCAGGGGTAAAAAAATACCCAGTGTGTTGTAGAGCGCCGGAAGAAAACGATCGATGACCATCTCAAGGATCTGCACCACCGCAGCGATGATGGCGATATAGGTGAGCAGGCCGAGAAAGCTGAGATCAAGCTCCGGCTGCCCGGCCCAGGCCAGAGCCCCGGGTTTTAAAAGATAGGTGTAGATCAAATTATTGATCGGCACGGTAATAACCTGGATAAACAGCACCGCCGCGCCGAGGCCAACGGCCGCCTTCACCTGTTTAGAGATGGCGACAAAGGTGCACATGCCGAGGAAAAAGGTGAGCGGCAGATTCTCAAGAAAGATGGAGCGGATAACGATATCAAAATAGTGAACCATTATTCTTTCTCCTGTTGGTTGGGATCAAGGGTACGAAGGGTCCAGATGATCAAGGCGATGAGAAAAAATCCGCAAACAGGCAGGACCAGGAGGCCGTTGCGCAGATACCAGCCGCCGTTGGTGGTCAAGGGCAGAATCTCAATGCCGAAGAGGCTGCCGGAGCCGAGCAACTCGCGGACTGAGGCAACCGACATGAGGATGAAACCATAGCCGAGGCCGTTGGCAATGCCGTCGATAAAGCTTGGAATAGGCGGATTGGACATGGCGAAACCTTCGGCCCGGCCCAAGAGGATGCAGTTGGTGATGATCAACCCGACATAAATGGACAATTGTTTTGAGAGGCTGAAATAATAGGCCTTGAGATACTGATCGACAAGGATGACCAGGGTGGCGGCAACGATGATCTGCAGGCCGATCCGCACACTGTTGGGAATCTGGTGGCGAACGAGACTGATGGTCATGCTGGAAAAGGCGGTGACCAGGCCAACGCAGATCGACATAACCAGAGCCGTGGTCATCTGGCCGGTTACCGCCAGCGACGAACAGATACCGAGGACCAGGAGAGCGATGGGGTTGCGCTTGAAGACGGAGCTGGTAAGCAGTTCAAGATTGGTTTCAGCCATGGGGTTTTTCTTTGGTTGAGTTGGAGTTAAAGTATTTGCTCTTTGCCTTGTCTAAGTGTTTAGGAAAAACGGCTGTGAGGCTTTTTTAGCCTCGTCCTGAGTTCCCGGACTCGACAATCTTCTGCTCGCTGAAAAAGGGTTTAAATCCATGTTCACCAAACCAGAATTCCATGAGGTTGTTGACACCCTTGGTGGTGAGCGTGGCACCCGACAGGCCGTCGATCTGATAATGCTTTGCCGGCTCCTCGGTTGCCGCCTTGCCCTTGACCAGCTTAAGGCCGATTTTCCCACCATCGTCATACACCCTCTTGCCACGCCAGCTGTCCTGCCAGCGGGCGTTTTCCACCTCGCCGCCGAGACCGGGAGTTTCACCGTGTTCATAAAAAGAGATGCCGCGAATGGTCGTGAGATCGCCATCGAGAGCGACATAGGCGAATATCGTCGACCAGAGGCCCTTGCCGCGCACCGGCAGGACAACCTGCTGCACCTTGGCACCGTCTTTGACGAGATACACCAGGGAATATTTTTCCAGGCGGCGCAATCTGGCGAGGTCTTCAGTGCTGCTCAGTTGGCGGCCGGTATCATCGGATAAGGCCGCCTTCAGCTGCTTGTAGGTTTCCGGACGAATGGTGCCGTCTACCACATATTTGCCGGTGGCAAGTTCTACGACTCTCGTCTCGATCGGTGCAAACATCTCGTCGATGGTCCGATTTTTGTCATAAAGGCCTACGGCGTAAAGGATATGTTTTTTTCGGTCGAGATCACGGTTGGTGTCCTGCTGCGAACGCAAGCCAACCGCCGCACCGGCTACCAGGGCCGAGCAGACAAAGGCCAGAATAAGCACGGTATAAAAGGGTTTGGCAATGGATTCTTCAGCCATGGCGTACCATCCTTCTTTTTATATTGGCCTGGATAACAAAGTAGTCAAACAGCGGGGCAAAGACGTTGCCTAAAAGAATGGCCAGCATGACCCCTTCCGGAAATGCCGGGTTGGCGACCCGGATCATGATCGCCAACACTCCGATCAACAGTCCGTACAACCACTGACCGACCGGGGTGTGCGCCGCCGATACCGGGTCGGTGGCCATAAACACCAGACCGAAAGCGAGACCGCCAACAACCAGATGCCAATGCGGCGGAATCCCGTACAGGGGATTGACGGTGCTACCGTGCAAATAATAATAACAGGCACAGAGCAGGGCGCCGATCAACGTCGAGGCTATGACCCGCCAGGGGGCAATGCCGGTAATCAGCAGGATGAAGGCGCCGATCAGACAGGCCAGGGCCGAGGTCTCGCCCATGGAGCCGGGGATGGTGCCGAGAAAGGCTTGCAGCCAGGTGAAATTCAATCCGTCAAGGGTATGGCCGGGCTGGGCAGCGGCAAATTGGCCAAGGGCGGTGGCGCCGGAGACACCGTCAATTGCGGTCCACGCCGCGTCGCCGGTCATCTGCGCCGGATAGGCAAAGTAGATGAAGGCCCGCGAGGCCAGGGCCGGATTCATGAAATTGCGCCCCACCCCGCCAAAGACTTCTTTCGCGAACACCAAACCAAAACTGATGCCGATCGCCACCTGCCACAAGGGAATGGTCGGTGGGAGGGTCAAGGCAAAAAGCAGCCCGGTGACGAGAAAGGCCTCGGAAAACTCATGGCCGCGAATCATATTGAAGAGGCCTTCCCATATCGAGCCGACAATCATTGTGACGATATAGATCGGCAAAAAATAGAGAGCACCGTGCAAACAGTTGGAAAGCAGGTTTTTCGGATCACAGCCGACCATGGCCATTATCTCACCCCGCCAGCCATTCGGCCCCGGCAAGCCCATGGCGGCAATTGCCGAATTGGCCTGATAACCGGTATTCCAGACCGCCATGCATACACAGGGCAGAAGAGCAATCAGAACGGTCGTCATGATCCGCTTCAGATCAATGGAATCTCGAACATGCGGGGCGGCCTTGGTGGTCTGGCTCGAACCGAACAAAAAGGAATCGAAGGCCTCGTAAAGCGGATACCAGCGCTCGAAGCGGCCGCCCGGGGCAAAGTGCCTCCCTGCTTTTTCCATCATTTTATTTAAGAATTTCATCTGCAGACACTCGCCTTTAGTACCTTAGAAATTCGCTTCTTGTTTTTTAAAACGAATTTCGTGAAGGTACTTATCCGGTTTATCGGGGTTGAAAAAGATGTGGGGATACGGATCATGGCGATGTCAACCTCCCTGTTCAATGGCGGTCAGCACTTCGCGCAAAAATGGCCCGAATTCATTCTTACCCGGGCAAACAAAGCCACAGAGACCAAGATCCTCCTCAATGAGTTCCAGGCAGCCGAGGGCCTTGGATTTCTCGGTATCACCCTTGGAAATTGATTTCAGAAGCGAGGTGGCAATGATATCCATGGGCATAACCTGATCATAGGTCCCAAGGGGATAAATAGCCCTTCTCCCGCCCCAAAGAGCAGTATTCATCGGAAAGGTGGTCTTTTTAACAAATGCCGAGGCGAATACCGGTTTCATGGAAAAGCGGCCCTTGCCCGGCAACAGCCAGTTGAACAGCGAGCGGCCATTCGAGTCAGCGATAACGGAAACCTGATTATGGAAACGCCCCAGATAGGTAACGTGGTCCTTAGACTCGCGGCCGCAAAGCACCGAGCCGGAGATGATCCGCAATTTCTCCAAGAATAACTCGCGGCGGCAGAGGTCCGAAAGCGAGGCGCCCAACCTGGTCTTCACCAGAGCCGGTTGAATAACGCCGGAACCGGCCAAGGCGACGGTCCGCTCAGTCTGCAGTTGACCGGTGCGCAGCAGATGGCCGATGGCGATGACATCCTGATAACCGATCTGCCAGACGATCTTCGTGTCGTGGACCGGATCGATAAAGTGGATATGGGTCGAGGGCAACCCCGCCGGATGGGGGCCCGCAAAGGACCAGTAAGTAAGGCCGTCTACCTGCTCATAGGGTTGCAGCGTCGCGGCCCCGGTACAGTAATAAAGGGGAGCGGTCAACAAACGCCTTAAAGTTCTCAGCCCCAGCTGGTATTCCACCTGGTGCTCCTGAAGAATTACCAGCGGTTGAGCGGCCAAGGGGGCGGTGTCGATAGCAGTGATAAAAAGAGAAGCCGGGTCTGAACCGATGGCCGGAGTCTTGCCGTAGGGACGAGTGCGCAATGCCGTCCACAACCCGGATTGGATCAACAAGGCTCGGATGGCTGCCGGTTCCAGTTTCTCCGGGGTATCCACCGGCTCGCAGAAGCTTACCGCTTCCTCGCCGTCAAGAGCGATGACGACCGACTCGAACCTGCGTTTTTCGCTGCGGTTGACAGCTGCAACCGTGCCGCAACCCGGCGAGGTAAAGATCACCCCGGGATTTTGCTTGTCAGTGAAAAGCTGCTGTCCGGTAATGACCCGATCGCCCGATTTGACCAGCATGGTCGGTTTCATGCCGATATAATCGTCACCCAGCAAAGCCACCTGCCGCAGCGGATTGCCTGAGCGGATCTTCTGCTCAGGACCACCGGATATTGGAATATCGAGCCCCTTTTTAATTCGTATTGTCTTCATATCAGCTGAAAAATCCTGTGGGAGTGTAAACCTGGAGATCCTTACCGACCATATGGGCCTCGTTTGCAAGCAGGGAACTTTCTTGCAGAATTCTTTAATGATTACTATAGACACAACCACTTTTAAAAACAAATGTAAATACCGATGAGAAGCAATGCACTCATCCATGTATTTCAGCTTCATTGCTTCAGCCATCGCAAATCTCTTCTGAACGGCATTTTTCCATCCGGAAAAAGACCATTTCGGGTATACTTCCGTGGCAGCCAATCGGGTTTTGCACCTTTTTCCCGACAACCTGATCTTCCCCGGCAAGAGGCTACCATGTACCCGATACAGAAAGAAAAAATCAGTTCCCGCTTCAAGCTCTTCCACGAGCTCATGCTGGTCAAGGTGCAGAGCATTCTCCTCATCGGCACCTCCTACGAGGCCTGGATCATGGAGGAAGATGGTCGGATCTCGGAGCAGATCGTCAATGAATACCGGGGCCTCAACCTCAGCCGGCCGCCCCGCCTGACCTGGGTGTCATCGCTTGCTGAGGCATTGGAGCACTACCCCGGCCTGTCTTTCGACTTGGCCATCACTTTCTCCCGGGCGGTGGACGAAGCCGCTTTCAAGCTTGGCCGGGATATCAAAAAGGCCAAGTCGGAGATTCCCGTGGTGCTGCTGACCCACCAGGAAGCCCTGCCGGAATCGACCCCGGCCTGGCATGAACAGCCGGAAGCCCTTGATCTGGTTGTTTATTGGTCAGGACAGGCCGATATTCTCCTGGCCATCGTGAAAAACATCGAAGACCGCTTCAACGCCGTCCCCGACACCAGGACCGCCGGCGTCCGAATCATCCTTTTTGTCGAAGATTCACCCTACTATCTTTCGCTGATGCTGCCGATTCTCTACAAAGAATTGGTGGTCGAAGTCCAGTCGGTGATCGAGGAAGGGCTGAACGAAGAACACCGCCTGCTCTCCATGCGTACCCGGCCGAAGATCCTTATCGCCCATTCCTACGAAAAGGCCTTAGCCCTCTACGAACAGTTCAAGCCCTATGTCCTCGGGGTGATCTCCGACATGCGCTACCATCGCAACCATCTCCTCGACGGCTGCGCCGGCCTGCAGCTCCTCAGCCACATTAAGCGTGACCGCTTCGATATTCCCACGATGCTCACCAGTTCGGAGAGCCATAACGCCGAATATGCCAAATTGATCCCGGCGCTGTTCCTCGACAAAAACGCCCCGTCCCTGCAGGAGAGTATCAAAACCTTTCTGGTCGAACATCTTGGTTACGGCAATTTCGTCTTTCGCATGCCGGACGGCACCGCCTACGACCAGGCCGGCAACCTTTATTCGCTTGAAAAAAAACTGGCGACCATTCCCCCGGAATCCTTTCTTTTCCACAGTCGGCACAACGACTTTTCCCGCTGGTTCTACACCCTGGCCGAGGTCGAACTGGCCTCGCAGGTCCGGCCGCTGCGCGACTCGACCTATGATACGGTGGAGGAACATCGCCGCCAACTGATCGGCATCATCAAAGAAAAACGCATCGCCCGGCAACGCGGCATCATCGTCAACTTCGGCCGCGACCGCTACGATCCCGACACCAACTTTTCCAAGACCGGTAATGGCTCCCTCGGCGGCAAGGCCCGGGGATTGGCCTTTTTTTCGGCCCTGCTGTATCGCCACAGCGAACTCCTCAGGCCCTTTGACCGTTTTGAAATCGTCGTGCCGCAAACGCTGGTACTGACCACCGACGCCTTCGACGAATTCGTCCGCCTGAACCATCTGCACGACCTGACGAGAGATGATTTGACCGACGAAGAGGTCATGGCCAGGTGCAAGGCGACTGCCTTGCCGTTACAGCTGAGAGAGCAACTGGGGCACTATCTCCGGGAGGTACGCTACCCTTTGGCGATCCGCTCCTCCAGCATCTTAGAGGACGCACAGTTTAAATCCTACGCCGGGCTATATCACACCTGTATGCTGGCCAACGACCACCCGGATCTCTCCTTTCGCCTCAGCCAATTGGAAAACGCCATCCGCCGGGTTTACGCCTCCACCTACTTCCGGGCACCAAAGGCCTTCTCGAAAAGGGTCGGCAACCAGATCGAGCAGGAGAAGATGGCGGTTATCCTCCAGGAAGTCGTCGGCAGCCGCTACGATAAGTCCTACTACCCGGCGATCTCCGGCGTCGCCCAGTCCCTCAACTACTATCCCTTCGACCGGATGAAACCTGCGGACGGCATCGTCTCCATTGCCCTCGGCCTTGGCAAGGCGGTCATGGAGGGCGAGAAGATTCTCCGCTTCTCGCCGCGTTTTCCGGAGATTCTGCCGCAACGAAGCACCTTGAGCGACACCTTAAAAAACGCCCAACAGAGCTTCTACGCCCTGCAGATGGGCCGGGAGGATGCAAATCCAGAGGCAAGCGAAGCCAACACCTTGGTGCGCCGGCAGATCACCGAGGCGACAAACGACTATCCGGTGCAGTTTTTGTCGAGCACCTACGATCCGGCTGAACAGCGCATCCGCGACCAGTTCTCGCCGCAGGGCATCCCGGTCCTGACCTTTGCCGCCATCCTGAAACACAAGGCCTATCCCCTGCCGGAGGCGGTGGCCACCCTCCTTGCCATGGGGCAAAAGGGGTTGGGCTGTCCGGTGGAGATCGAATTTGCCGTCAATTTCCCCATGAACTCGCGAGAAAAAGCCCGGCTCGCCGTCCTGCAGATCCGCCCGATGAGCGCCCGCGAGGAGATGCTCGAGGTGGATATCGGCCCGGACCAGCTGAACCGGGCCTTCTGCCTTTGCCACCAGGCCCTCGGCAATACCGACAACCGCAGCATGCACGACCTGATCTATATCCGCCCGGAGACCTTCGACCCGTCACGCACCGTCGACATGGCTCGGCAACTGGGAAAACTCAACGCCGCCCTGATGAAGGCAGGTAGGAAATATATCCTTGTCGGTCCCGGTCGCTGGGGTTCGGCCGATCACTGGCTCGGCATCCCGGTCAACTGGGGGGATATCTGCGGCGTCGGAGCAATCGTTGAGACAACCCATCCGGCGATCAACGCCGACCCGTCACAGGGCTCGCACTTTTTCCATAACATTACCTCACTGGGCATCAATTATCTGAACGTCGGCATTGATCCAGGCGATCGCTTCGACTGGCAAGCTTTGGCAGGCATGCAGGTGGTGGCGGCGACGACCCATGCGGTGCATGTTCTCTGCCCGCAGCCTTTTGTCCTGCTGGTCGATGGCCGGAAACGCATCGGCGTGCTACTGCAACATCTCAATTAATAATCCGCAAAAATGTTTTATTGACATATAAAGCCATTCTCCATATGCTTGAACAAGCTAAACCATTGTCTCGGACAGCCTCCTAGCAACGCCGGTCGTTAATATACAAGGACAATTCGCAATGCAAGGTTTCCCACCATGAACATGCTCCACTTCCTCTTTGACCGGTTATTTCTGAGAAGGGTTGCGCCCCGGACCTTACTGCTTTTCCTGTCCATTATAATTCTCGGTTCATCTCATTCCACCTGCTCGTCAAATGAAGTGTCTTTGCCAACAGACACCGTTCCGACGATCAGCAGGCCAAAGAATGTTCTTGTCCTTTTCTCTTATCACCGTGCTGAATGGTCTGACAACGTTCAAAAGGGCATTGAGTCAGTCTTCAAACCCTACCAGGATGTACACTTTTTTTATGAATACATGGACACCAAGCGTCTGAAAACCAAGGATTACCTGGAAACCTTGCGCAACATTTATATTGAAAAATATGCGGGCACACATATTGACTTGGTGATATGCGTTGATAATAACGCATTAGATCTCCTGGTAGAAAATGCCAATTCACTTTTCCCTGACACTCCTGTTGTCTTCTGTGGCATCAATGATTACAAGCCCGCTCTCCATTCTGCCCGCCCCGACGTAACCGGCGTTGTTGAATACGGGGATTTTACCGACACATTGAAAATTGCTTTCAAAGCTCGTCCAAATGCCACAAAGCTCTATATTATTTGTGATCAAACCGAAACCGGGAAAATCAATACGCAGGAGCTGATTGCCACACTTTCTACCGCAGCACCCGGCATTCAGGCAGTTCTGACAGACCGCATGAGCTACAAAGAGCTCTCCACCACACTGCAAAAGGCAGACCCTCAACAGGTAGCATTCTTTGTCAGCTTCTGGAAAGATGGCACCGGCATGAATATTGAGCCGTGGCAGCTTGACGATGTATTCAGAAAATCCCCAATCCCCGTATTCGGCCGTTCGGAGTGGATGATCAACCACGGGATGGTAGGGGGGAAATGCGTGACGGGATTCACCCAAGGAGAGGCGGCGGCAAGGTTAGCATTGCAAATTCTCGGCGGCACGCCGGTTTCTGCTCTCCCCGTTGATAGCAACAGCCCGAACCAGTACCTCTTTGATTATCAAATGATGAAACACTATTTGATAAACGAAGATCTCTTTCCCGACAAAAGCATAGTATTCAACCGCCCCGAACCATTTTTTCGGGTATCCAGAACCGCTGGCATAGCCCTATTCGTTTTTTCACTCTTGCTCCTCGCGGCACTTGTTTTCCTCGTGGCAAACATTCGGCAACGCAGAAAGGCCGAAAAGGCACTTCGTGAAAGCGAATCCCGCTATCGCGGCATGATCGAAAACATCCAGGACACCTTCTACAGGACAGATGCCCAAGGCTCTCTCATATTTGTCAACGATTCCGGGACACGGTTGCTGGGGTATGATTCACCACAAGAGATGATCGGGAGACCCAATGCTTCTTTCTGGCATTTTCCGGAAGCACGGCTGGAAATGCTGGAGATAATAAAGCGAGATGGCGTTGTCCACGACTATGAAGTTGTCTTGGTGCGCAAGGATGGTTCCCCTATACCTGTTTCTACAACCTCCGGCTACTATTATGATAAAGATTCGCAAATCCTTGGCGTCGAGGGAATATTTCGTGATATTACCGAGCGCAAGCAAGCGGTGGCAGCTCTCCTAGCTGAACGTCGGTATTTAACAGACATCATTGACTCCCTGCCGGATGCCACCTTTATTATTGACACTGATCAGCGCATCGTTGTCTGGAACTGGGCTATTGAGGAAATGACAGGAGTCAAAAGAGAGGATTTACTCGGCAGGGGTAACTACGCATACGCAGTTCCCCTTTATGGAGAGCCGAGGCCCATTCTCATTGACCTTCTCAATATCTCAGAAAAAGAGATGGAGCGTGCATATTCCACCGTCACGCGATCCGATGATAAGATTTATGCCGAAACATTTATTCAATCGTTGAACGGCGGCCAGGGCGCCTATCTTTGGGGTGTTGCCGCGCCACTCTACGATCGATCCGGTTTGCGTATCGGAGCTATTGAAGTCATCAAAGACATCACAGCGCTAAAAAGGACAGAAAAAAACAACATCCACCTGCAAGAGCAATTGCTGCAGTCACAAAAGATCGAATCTATTGGCCTTTTAGCAGGTGGTGTAGCGCATGATTTTAACAATATGCTGGGGGTCATTCTTGGGCATGCAGAACTGGCACAAATCCGGTTGGATAAAGATCAGCCACTCTTTTATAACCTCGAAGAGATTCGCAAGGCTGCCCAGCGCTCTGCCGATCTGACCAGGCAGCTTCTGACCTTTGCCCGGAAACAGACTATTGCGCCCGAAATAATAAGCCTGAACGAAACCGTGAACGGGATGTTGACAATGTTACGGCGACTCATCGGCGAGGACATAAACTTGGTCTGGCTGCCAGGCAAGAATCTGGGCTTGGTTAACATGGATCCTTCCCAACTCGATCAGATTCTCGCCAACCTTTTTGTCAATGCCCGGGATGCTATTGCCGATACCGGGAAAGTCACCATTGAGACCGATGGCGTCGTTTTTGACGAGGCCTACTGCAAAACACACAACGATTTTGTTCCCGGAAAATATATTCTGATGGCGGTCAGTGACAATGGCTGCGGCATGGATTCAGAGACAATGGCCCACCTTTTCGAGCCTTTTTTCACCACCAAGGAGATGGGTAAAGGTACCGGCCTGGGATTGGCAATGATCTACGGTATTGTCAAACAAAACAACGGAGTTATTAACGTTTACAGTGAGCCAGGTCTCGGCACCACCTTCAAGATTTACCTGCCCCAACATGCAAATGATGCTGAAACAATGCCTGAGATGGATTCGACGAATGTGGCAATGCGCGGCAACGAGTCGATCCTACTGGTGGAAGATGAGCCGATGATTCTCGACATGACCACGACGATGCTTGAGCTTCAAGGCTATAAGGTTTTTCCTGCTAAGACTCCCGGCGCAGCCATTCGCCTTGCCAGCGAGCACGCCGGTACAATCCACCTCCTGATGACCGATGTTGTCATGCCTGAAATGAACGGCAGGGACCTGGCAAGAAACCTGTTATCCCTCTACCCCAAGCTCAAATGTCTTTTCATGTCCGGTTATACCGCCAACGTAATCGCCCATCACGGCGTGCTCGATGATGGTGTACACTTCATTCAAAAACCGTTTGATCTGAAGGATCTTGCCGCAAAAATCAGAAATGTCCTAGATGCAGATCACGGCGAAGAAACCAGAGATTCCTGAACCAACAATCCTTACCTGGCGCTGATGGCTGATTGGTGCAGTAAGTTCCACGTGGTCATATGGGCGATTGCCTGATGCCCAATCACATTCATTTGATTGCCGTTCCGGAAACGGAAGAAGGCTTGCGACGGGCGATTGGCGAGGCACACCGCCGATACTCCGTCATGATCAATCGTCGACAGAGATGGACGGGGCACCTGTGGCAAGGGAGATTTTCATCGTTCATGGTAATCAAGGTATAATCAAGGGACACCATACCTATTAATTCTTGACGACATCCTTTTACTTGTGGTAGTTTCAGAACATGGTACGAATCGCACGATTGATAGCCCCAGGCATCCCACACCATGTCACTCAACGAGGGAACAGAAAAGAATGGAGACATTCTTTTGTGATGAAGCCGAGGTCGCAGACACGAGCGGACGGGACGTGCATTGGGAGCCGAGTCGTTTCTTGAATCGCTTGAAAAATCTTTGCTGCGGATAATTATAGTCCTTCGCACATGAATTGATACTTGACTGACCTGCCCAGTACCTGCTACTCTCTCGATTATCTTGCAGGGTTAACATAATTGGAGGAGGAGCAAGTATGGATTCACGACGCGGCAAGCCATTAACGCCTGAGGC
>JBBQVT010000070.1:0-20270 GCA_038211245.1 Desulfobulbales bacterium
AATGAAGGCATTGCCGGCGGGGAAATCAGGGAGAACCTTCTCCCGGCCTATATCCGCAATGCCATCTTCGGCACCATTGAACACTCGTGTCTGAACCGAATATTTTTTGACGAACCGGTTTCCACTGCTGATACTGCCAAGATTATTACCGACCTGCTTTTCCAGGGGATTAAGCGATAAACAGCAATATGGCTCAAAGCAGCAAGGAGTCGGGACTAAGCATCAACTAAAAGGATTAAAACCATGAAAGACGTTGTCATTGTATCCGGATGCAGAACAGCAATAGGCGCCTTCGGAGGCAGCCTCCGCGACCTGAATGGGGCAATTCTCGCAAGCATTACCATGAAAGAAGCGGTGCGGCGGGCCGGGATCGATCCGCTGCTGATCGATGATATCCGCTATGGCTGCTGCATGGAATCGGCCGACACCTTGAATGTCACCCGGGTCGCCTCGCTCTTGGCCGGCATCCCGGAAACAGTCCCGGCCGTTACCATCAACCGGGTCTGCATCTCCGGCATGGAGGCCGCCATCTCGGGGATGGCGATGATCCAGGCCGGGATGGCCGACATCATTGTCGCCGGGGGAACCGAGCATATGTCCAGTGTCCCTTACTCGGTGCCCAGCGCCCGCTGGGGCTGTCGCATCCAGGACCAGACGTTCGTCGACAACATGATCCATGCCCTGCATTGCGGCTCACACCTCCTCCCGCACCCGGAAGACGGCCCGGTGGATGCAAGCCGACCGCCTCTCAGTATGTTCGTCGGCAAGCCGTATATCATGGGCCACACCGCCGAATTCATCGCTCAGCATCTGGGAATCACCAGGGAAGAGATGGATGAAGTAGCTCTAAGAAGCCATAATCAGGCGGAACGGGCGACCCTCGACGGTTCCTTCGCCGAAGAGATTGTGCCCGTTGAAATACCCCGGAAGAGAAAAGCTCCGCTTACCTTTGACAAAGACGAACATTTCCGGCCGGGCATGACCATGGAGATACTCCGCAATCTGCCGCCGGCCTTTGTCCCCGAAATCGGCACCGTCACCGCCGGCAACTCCAGCGGCATCAACGACGGCTCGACCGGCATGGTCATCATGTCGGCGGACAAGGCAAAAGAACTGGGCCTGCGGCCCATGGCCAGGATCAAGGCCGTAGCCAGGGGTGCCTGCCACCCTTCGGTCATGGGCTTGTCGCCGGTCCCGGCGGTCCGCAACCTGCTCAAATCTTCCGGGCTGACAATGCAGGATTTTCAGCTGATCGAAGTCAACGAAGCCTTCGCCGCCCAATACCTCGGCTGCGAAAAAGAGCTGGGTTTGAACCGGGAAATTACCAACGTCAACGGCTCGGGCATCGGTCTCGGGCATCCGGTGGGGTCAACCGGCGCACGGGTTATGGTCACCCTTATGTATGCCATGAAAAAACGCGGGAAATCACTGGGTCTGGCCACCCTCTGCGGCGGCGGCGGCGTTTCCATGGCCTGCGCTCTTGAAATGATTTCTTGATTAGGAGCCGTTAATGACATTGAATTGCATGCTTTAATTTTGAACGACGGCTTACCAACGGGGAAACCCTTGCACAAAGATAACTTTTCTGTAGGACATGAGTACCAGCGTGACATCTCGGCCTTTGCCGTGGTTGTCGTCAATGACGAAGGCCTGGGTAACGTACTCTCCGACCTGGTACACAAAGCAGGTTTGGAATTTCACCTTTATACCTCAGCCGAAACAGCCCTCTCTGAGATGTCTGCGTGGGCCCTTGCAACAAGCAACGATCACCAGCCATTGCCGGCACTCATTATCACCGACATCTACATGCCCGGCATCGATGGCTGGAGCTTCTGCCGCCTGCTGCGCTCACCGGAATACACTCCATTCAATCACATCCCTATTCTGGTTGTCTCGTCCATTTTCGCCGGTCCGGAAGCCGATCGCATCGTCGCCGACCTCGGAGCAGAAGCTTTTTTCCCTGCTCCGATTGACGGCAAACGCTTTTCCGAACAGGTCGAAGGCATCTTGCATGGCAAACATGTATGCTCGCCCCTGCGCGTCTTGATCGTCGAGGATAGCAAGGCGCAGGCCGGCATCATCAAAAGGGCCTTCGCAGCGCACGGCTATCATGTGGATATCGCAGGAACGGTTTCGACCGCCGGCGAATTCTTCAGGGAAACTTCCTACGACGCGGCGGTGTTGGATTATCATCTACCAGATGGCACGGGTGCTACCCTCCTCGACTCCTTCCGAGTGCAACGACCGGATTGCGTGTGCCTGATGATGACCACCGACCCCGGGCCGGAGCTGGCACTCGACTGGATAAAACGGGGTGCGGCCGCCTACCTTCGCAAACCCTTTCAGCCCGATTATCTCATCGAACTGTGCGAGCGAGCCCGTCGCGAACGCGCCATGTTGCGTGTGCAAGACCTGCTCGAAATACGCACCCGCGAACTGCGTGACAGTGAGGAGCGTTATCGATCGATCCTCAACGCTTGTCCCGACAACATCACAATCACCGATCTTGAGGGTCGCATCCTCATGACTTCTCCCGGCGCATTAATAATGGTTGGCTGTGATTTGGAAAAGCAAATGCTCGGCCGTATGCTGACCGATTTCATTATCCCTGAAGAGAGAGAACGAGCCGCAGCTACTATTTCCTTCATGCCCCAAGCCGGCACCTTGGGCTCCCGCTATTACCTCGGACTTCGCGTAGATGGAAGCACTTTCAGTATGGAGGTAAATAGCGCCTTCATTCGAGGCATTGATCGGCAACCCAGCAAGATAGTCTATGTTGTTCGTGATATCAGCAAACGCAAGCAAGCCGAGGAAGAGAAGGCCAGGCTGCAAGCCAAACTTGAGCAGGCGCAAAAACTGGAGTCGATGGGGCGCTTAGCCGGTGGGGTGGCGCATGACTTTAACAACATGCTTGGGGTCATTCTTGGTCATACCGACTTGGCGATGTTGCAAACCGACGAGAAACACCCACTCTACATG
This sequence comes from Desulfobulbales bacterium, assembly GCA_038211245.1. GTDB lineage: Bacteria > Desulfobacterota > Desulfobulbia > Desulfobulbales > Desulfocapsaceae > Desulforhopalus_A. The sequence goes on from JBBQVT010000070.1 coordinate 2,980, forward strand.
CGATTCAGTAAAATACGGGACGCAGCGCAGCGGTCGGCAGCACTGACGCAGCAGCTGCTGGCTTTTGCCCGCTGTCAGACCATTACCCCTAAAGTATTAAATATTAACGCTACGGTAACCGATACTCTGCACATGCTGCGATTGCTGATTGGCGAGAATATCGAGGTGGATTGGTTGCCGGGTCATGAGGTCTACCCGGTGAAGATCGATCCCAGTCAGTTTGGCCAATTGCTGGTCAATCTTTGTGTCAATGCCCGGGATGCCATTGTCGGTGTGGGCCGAATGAGTATTGAAACCGAGAGGAGAGCCCTTGATGCGGCCTACTGCGCTTCAAACGCCTTTCTCGTGCCCGGCGACTATATAATGCTCACCGTCAGCGACAACGGTTGCGGCATGGACAAAGAGATTCAAAAGAAGATCTTTGAGCCGTTCTTTACCACCAAGGGTGTCGGACAGGGTACCGGTCTGGGGCTTGCAACCGTGTATGGCATCGTCAAACAGAATAATGGTTTTATCACCGCCTACAGTGAGCCAGGCCAGGGATCGGCCTTTAAAATCTATTTTCCGCGCTATGTCGGCTCAGAAATTGAAGACAAAGACGAAAAACTGGCCAGCGGCCCGAGAAGTTCCGGAGAGAGAGTGCTGGTGGTGGAAGATGATGCGCTCCTGCTGGATATCAATACCACCATGCTACAGAGTCTGGGCTACCGGGTGCTGGCCGCAGGTAGCCCCGTCGAGGCGCTGCGCTTGGCAGAAGAACACGCCGGGATCATAGATCTTTTGATGACCGACGTGGTAATGCCGGAGATGGATGGACGACAGCTCGAACAGCGTATGCAAATCACTCATCCCAGGATGAAATGTTTGTTTATGTCGGGCTACACTGCGAATGTGATTTCCCATCACGGGGTACTGGACAAGGGTGTGCATTTCATCCAAAAGCCCTTCACCTTGCAAGATATGGCGATGAAAGTCAGGGAAACCCTTGATAAGGAGCGGGAGGACAAAAGGGAAAATTAAATGCGACCCGTCTCAGAACATTTAAATATCAACTATTACTATTATAGGAGTAATGAAAATGAAAATTACCTCAATTAAATTCAGGCTTATCTCTGGAGGCATCACCTTGGTGTTGTTGCCTCTTCTTGTAATTGGTTTTCTGTCGATTTCAAAATCATCCACCGCCCTTTCCGATCTTGCAAAAAATCAGGCAGAAAATATTGCCGCAGATCTGTCGCGACTCGCTGACAATATTTTGATGGAAGAGATGAAACTGGCGGAAGTAATCGCGGTGAATAATCAGGTGGTCAATGCCCTCTCAACGGTCAAGCAGGCCGGGGTAAATGGGTCAACGGCACAGATCAAAGAACTCCAGCAAAATCTCGGGACAACATTGTCTAAAATGGGGCCTGCGTACCAAGGGGTTTTTGTCACCGATTCTGAGGGAAATTTGTTTACCGGGGTGCTTGAAGGCGGGGCGGAATATAAAGGAATTAATATCGCTGACCGTGCCTATTTTCAAAATGCTAAAGCTACCGGAAAGACCTTGATAGGTGATCCTGCTCGTTCTGAGGCAACCGGCAAACTCATTAGTGTTATCTGTGCGCCTGTTAAATCGGAAAGCAAGGAGTTTATTGGTACTCTCGGCGTCGTACTCAAGGTGGAATTCCTCACCGGACTCATTGCCGGTCGGAAACTCGGCAAGACAGGGTATGGGTTTATGGCCGACAAAAATGGCCTGATCCTCGCCCATCCCGTCGCCGAACACATACTGAAACTCGATATAACAAAACTTGCCGGCATGGAGGTCTTTGTTAAAAAAATGCTGGCCGGTGAAAAAGGGGTTGATGAATACACCTTCAAGGGAGTTGATAAAATTGCCGGCTATGCCCCCCTGTCGGTCGCCAACTGGTATGTGGCAGCGACCCAGGATGCCGAAGAATTTTTAAGTGTAGCCCATTCTATCCGAAATTTGAGCCTTGTAGTAACCCTGGTGGCCATGCTCCTGACCATCGTCGCGGTAGCCTATGCAGCCGGTCTCATTGTCAAACCGCTCAACAGGGCAATTGCCAGTCTCAAAGACATTGCCCAAGGTGAAGGGGACCTGACAATGCGACTGGATGCCAAATCCAAGGATGAAATCGGCGAACTTGGCTTCTGGTTCAACACCTTCATTGAAAAACTGCAGGGCATCGTCAAGCGGATTGCCGAAAACTCGAACCTGGTCAACGCCTCGTCCAATCAGCTCTCATTGATTGCCGGCGAGCTGTCATCCGGGGCTGAAGACACCTCGCATCGCGCCGCCAATGTGGCGACCGCCTCAGAGGAGATGAGTGCCAATCTGAACAACGTAGCGGCAGCCATGGAACAGTCTTCGACCAATGTAAATATGGTCGCCGCCGCTGCCGAGGAAATGACCTCGACAATTACTGAAATAGCCGAAAATGCCGAGCGTGCCAGGAATGTTTCGAGCAAAGCGGTAGATCAGGCGAGGCGCGCTTCCGATAAAATGGAAGAACTTGGTGAGGCCGCGAAGAGAATCGGCAAGGTGACCGAGACTATTACCGAGATTTCCGAACAGACCAATCTTCTTGCGCTGAACGCCACCATCGAAGCAGCCCGGGCCGGGGAAGCCGGTAGGGGCTTTGCCGTGGTTGCCAATGAAATAAAAGACCTGGCGAAGCAGACGGCGCAGGCAACCTTGGATATCAAAAATCAGATACATGACGTGCAACAGACAACAGAGGCATCTGTTGCTGAGATCAACCAGATTTCCGAAGTAATCAGTGGCGTAAATGATATCGTGGCAACGATTGCTGCGGCGGTGGAAGAGCAGACTGCTGCCACCCGGGAGATCGCCAACAATATTGCCCAGGCCAGCCAGGGCATTCAGGAAGTTAACGAGAATGTCAGCCAGAGTTCGACCGTGGCCGGCGATATCACCGAGGATATCAGCAAAGTAAATCTTGCGGCAACAGGGATTTCCGAGAGCAGCAAGCAGGTGCAGGACAGTTCTGAGGGGTTGCAGCGCATGGCTAAAGAGTTGAACGGCATTGTCGGCAGTTTTAAGGTCTGATTGGGAAAAGCAACAAATTTGCAATAAAGTTAATTGGATAGCTTGAGCACAAAGAACGTGGGATGGTCATCGCGGACTGCTGACCGATGATGAAGACAAAGCTGCCTATACCCACCCCCCTCGTGGGGGTGAGAAAAATTCTTTATGGAGGGGAACACCATGATGCATGCACCGCTCTCGACGGAAGACAAGCTTCGCTACAGCACCATCAACCCTGAAAACATTGACTTTGTTACCAATCGCAACAACCGGATCAACCGCTGGGTGGTCGCCGACATGCTCCGTCGCAGTCGATATCACCACCCCGACAAGACGGCCCTGGTGTTTGGCGATATCCGTCTGACCTACACCGAGCTGGAAGACCAGTGTAATCAGGCAGCCAATGCCCTGGCCGAGTTCGGGGTTAAAAAATATGACCGGGTCGCCATCCTCGCCCACAACACCCATCACCATGTCTTGACCTGGATGGGTTGCGCCAAGATCGGCGCCATCTACCTGGCGGTCAACTACCTCCTGAAGGGCGATGACATCGCGTATTGCATCAACCATTCCGAGAGCACCATCTTTATCGTCGAAGACAGCCTCTATGACAATGTAAAGGATGTTTTGCTGAAGATGCCGGGGATCAGGCATCGCATCTGGTCCGATCAAGGTGCCGGCCTGCCGCCGGCCGATGGTTTTATAAACTTCGATGAGTGGTATTGCCGAGCCCCGCAAACCGAACCGGATGTCATTCTGCGCATCGAGGACCCGGTGCAGATGACCTACACCAGCGGCACGGAATCCCTGCCTAAGGGCGTCCTCATCAGCAATCAGTCCCTCATCGCCCAGTATATGGGCTGTATCATCGACGGGCAATACGACCACAAAGATATCAATATCAACGCCATGCCCATCTACCATTGCGCCCAACGGGACGTCTTCATGAACCCGATATTCTGGCTCGGCGGCACCAACATCCTCATGACCCCGGATATCGGCAAAATCCTCGCCGCCATCGAAACCTGGAAGGCCACCGTCTTCTTTGCCCCGCCAACGGTGTGGATCGGTATCCTCAGACATCCGGATTTTCTGCGCTACGATCTGTCTAGCCTTACTAAATGTTACTACGGTGCCTCGATCATGCCGCGGGAGATTCTCAAGGAAATCCTGGAAAAATTCCCCAAGGCCCGAATCTACAACTATTACGGCCAAACCGAGCTGGCACCGTATCATACCATTTTAAAAGCCGAAGACGCCCTGGCCAAGATCGGCGCTGCCGGAATGGCAGGACTGCACATGGAATCCCGCATTGAGGACGGTAAAGGCACTGAAATCATCGGCGCCGATCATCCCGGCGAAATCTGCGGCCGTGGCCCGCATGTCATGACCATGTATTTCAAGGAACCGGATAAAACCGAGGCCGCCATGCGCGGCGGCTGGTTCCATTCCGGCGATCTCGGTGTCCTCGACCAGGACCGCTATATTACCGTGGTTGACCGGATTAAGGACATGATCAAAACCGGCGGTGAAAACGTTGCCTCACGGGAGGTCGAGGAGGCGGTTTATCTGCACCCTGCCGTTGAAGAAGTGGCCGTGGTCGGACTGGAACATCCCCATTGGGTGGAAGCGGTCGCGGCGGTGGTCAAACTCAGGGCCGGCGCCACAGCGACGGAAGCGGAAATCCTTGAGCACTGCAAAAAGCACCTGTCTTCCTTCAAGGTCCCGAAAAAGATCATTTTTGTAGAGGCACTGCCGAAAACACCCACCGGCAAAATCCTCAAACGGGAAATGCGGGAATCCTTCAAGGGGATTTTTCGTTAAACCGTTGTCCGGAAATATCTTGATCCGAGAAATGCCCCGGCAGCGGGCAAAAGCAGAGGAAGAATTATGGCAAACAATATATTTACCGGCGGCAATTTTCTCACTCGGGAAATCCTTTGTCAGGACGTGTTTACCCCCGAGGACTTCAGTGACGAGCATAAGCAGATCGCCGACACCACGGAGCAATTTGTCAGCAACGAAATCCAACCGATAAATGGCGAAATTGAGGCAAAAAACTTCGATCTCCTGCTGGGCAAACTGAAAGAATGCGCCGAACTGGGACTGATGATGATCGATGCACCGGAAGAATACGGCGGCCTGGAGCTCGACAAGGTGACGAGCATGCTGGTCACCGAAAAAATGGCTTTCTCCCTGAATTTCGGCCTGACCTACATGTGTCACACCGGAATCGGCATGCTGCCGCTGATATATTACGGCACTGCCGGGCAGAAAGAGCGCTACCTCGACAAGCTGCTGCGTGCCGAGATGATCGGTGCCTACTGCCTGACCGAGCCGGGTTCCGGCTCGGACGCACTGGGGGCGAAATCGACGGCGATTCTCTCGGCCGACGGGTCGCACTACATTCTCAACGGCACCAAGCAGTTCAGCACCAATGCCGGCTTTGCCGACCTCTATACGATTTTTGCCAAGGTTGACAAAGTCCACTTTACCGCCTTCCTGGTCGAACGTACCTTTGCAGGACTCACCCTCGGTCCGGAGGAAAAAAAGATGGGTATGCACGGCTCCTCAACCCGTCAGGTGATCCTCGATCAGGTTGAAGTTCCGGTGGAAAATGTCTTGGGTGAAGTCGGCAAGGGACACAAAATTGCCTTCAATGTTTTGAATGTCGGCCGCTTCAAACTGGGGGCGCTGTGCGTTGGCCAGGAAAAATACGCCCTCTCCGAAGGCGCACGCTATGCCAATGAACGTAATCAGTTTGGTGTCGCAATCGCACGTTTCGGCGCCATTCGCGAGAAACTTGCCGATGTGACGGCCTTGACCTTTGCCTCGGAAGCGGTGGTGTACCGCTTGGCCGGCCTGATCGATGATCGCCTGGCGACCATCGATAAAGGTATCGACAACTATTATGCCCTCTACCAGAAGGGCATCGAGGAATATGCCGGCGAATGTGCCATAGCGAAGGTCTTCTGTACCGAATCGGCGGCCAAGGCCATTGATGAAATGTTGCAGGTCCACGGCGGCTATGGCTATATTGCCGAATACCCCATTGAACAACTGTATCGCGACGAACGGGTTCAGCGGATTTACGAGGGCACCAATGAGATCAATCGCCTGCTGATCCCCAGCATTTTCATGCGCAAGGGATTACATTCTTTGGCCCTTGACTCGGCCCCCAATGGAGTTTTTTCTGCGGAGAAACAACTGTTACAGGGGATGAAACGAATCTTCCTGGCGCTTTCCGAGCATACGCTAAAGATGTTCGGGGCCGGGGTTGTAAAAGAGCAGGAAATTGTTCTCACCCTGGCCGATACAGTCATCCAAATATTTGCCCTGGAAAGCGTCGTACTCCGCGCCGAAAAAGCCTGCGGCACGGTAACCGGACAGAAGAAAGAATGGTATCAGGCGGTGGCGGCACTCTGGACGTTCAAGGCAAGACAAAACTTTGTACATGCCGCCGAGAAGTGTGCAGCCTTTTTGACAAGCGATGCGCTGCTCGAATCGATAAAATCTGAAACACAGTACCGGGCGAAGGGTCTCCTGGCTGCCAAACGATGCATTGCCGATGCGACCAGCCAGGCCGAAAAATATATTTTCTAAAATCTACGAGGAGAAAAAGCGAACTATACGTTTCAATATTCTCTCGGGCATCTCGAAAACATGTATTACCAGGTCAAGATTTCCCCTCTTTTGCGCCTGGCCCAGTTTGAAGTCGGAATGAAATTTTTTGCCACATGATGGGCAGGCCATAAGCATCCCACCAATGTTTTTCGGAAATCGTAGCTGTTGGCCACATTTTGGACACTTCTTTTCCGGGTAATCAGCCATAGTCTTACTGGATCTCCAGGTAATATATCGAAATATCAGCATTTCCTTTATGCATCGGTGGCTCTCTCCAGGGATAAAGCCACCGGGCTATTTACTCTTGACCCAGGCCAAAAGTGGCTCAATCCAATCCCGGTAAGGCCGATAAATCAACCCGTGGCCGATATCAAGAGCAAGGACGATTGCCTTGAATTTCCCGAGTCCAGCGGACCGCTGAAAGTACACTTCCGGAGTCATCGACTGTTTATCCGACCGATCATGGATCGACAGTATATTGCCACACACCTTCAAGTTTTCATCGGTCAGCAATTTTTCAAATAACCCGGCGAGAATGACGAAGTTTACCTCTTTTCCGCGGAGGATGTTGGAAACATAGGCGCTGATAACACCGCCCTTGGAAGCCCCGACAACGGTGATGTTCCCCGGTGCAACCTTGTTGGCCAGGAGTGTTTTGATCTGCGCGACAATCTTCTCGGCATAGGGCTTAATCTCCGTGCCTTCTTTCCGAGCCTCGCTTATCACGGTAAACCCCTCCTTGGCCAGTGCTTCAAGGATGAGCTGGTATTCGTAATAGCCGTGTTCCTCACTCTTGGGTCGAATGCCGGCCACTTCCACGATCAGGCCGTGCAGATAAAAGAGATAATGTTGGCTGGGGTCGGGATTGCTTGGAACGTCTTGCAGGATATGAGTATGCATCGCTTCTCTCTACACCTCCTGTTCGGAAAGGATTATCGAAGTTACAATCTTAAGACGATTGCCGGCGTCGGCGTTCGAGTTTACGGATGATCCGACGCTGGTGATAGATGCGCACACCCCGTACCGTCATAAAATAGGTGCAGATGGCCATGGGGATTCCCACAATAACCCCGCCCAGGGTAGTGATGAGGAGCCACTGCCAGCCCTGTCGCAGCAGGTCAAGAAGCCCCAGACTACTCAGATCGCTGATGCTCAGGCTCACCACCTCGCCGGGCACGAAAACCTTACCGAGCATATATAAGAGGGGAAAGACGATGGCCCAGTTAAAGGGGTTGGTCCACCATGTGCCGAGAGCCGCAGCGATGGGGTTGCCCCTGATGAGGAAAGCCAGGGCAACGGCGATGGCCATCTGCAGAGACAAAAAAGGCATGGCTCCTGCAAAAACCCCTACTGCCAGGCCAAGGGCTATGGATTCCGCCGGCGCTTCGATGCGGACTACGCGCAGATAGCCATAGCGGATCATCCGCCTGAATTTGTTCCAGTTTATTTTCATGCCGAATCAAGATCGGTAATTGCCCCCGGTACAATCTTATCCATGTAACGGGGTATGTAAGTCGTAAAAGTTGTCCCCCGTCCAGGTTCGCTGCAGACATTGATAAAGCCGTTGTTCTGCTTAACAGCGCCGTACACCGTGGCCAGACCAAGACCAGTTCCTTTGCCGACGCCTTTAGTGGTAAAGAACGGCTCGAAGATATGGGCAAGCGTTTCCTTGTCCATACCATTACCGGTATCGCTTACGGCAATCCGCACATACTCGCCGGGCATAGACCCTGCGTGGGTGGCACAGTATTCCTCGGTGAGAGAAGTGTTTTCCGTTGCCACAGTTATTTTACCCACACCGGCGATGGCATCCCGAGCATTAACGCAGAGGTTGGCGAGAATCTGGTCGATCTGTGACGGGTCCATTTTGATAGGCCAGAGGCCGTTTCCCGGCATCCACATGAGGTTAATATTCTCACCAATGAGCCGCCTCAGCATGCTGAGCATCCCTTCTACCGTCTGGTTCAGATCAAGCACCCTCGGTGCTACGGTCTGCTTGCGGGCAAAAGTCAAAAGCTGTCGAGTGAGGTCGGCGGAGCGACGTGCTGCCTTCTGGATTTCCTCCAATTCGGCACGGAACCGTTGCGACGGGTCCATGTCATCGAGAATCAATTCAGAGTAGCCGATAATCACCCCGAGCATGTTGTTGAAATCGTGGGCCACACCACCTGCCAGTTGACCGATGCCCTCCATTTTTTGAGCTTGGGTCAACTGCATTTGCAGCCTTTCTCTTTCCTCTTCAACCAGCTTACGTTCGGTGATATCGCTGAGAACGCCATTCCAGACAATATCACCGGTAGGGGTTGAGGCTAAATCAGCTTCAAGCTTGATCCAGCGAACCTCTTGGCGGATGACAAAACGGCCTTCCCAGCGGAAGGGAACACGGTGTTCATTGGCCGCACGTGAAGAGTTCTCTAAGCCTTCACGATCATCTGGGTAAACGGTAGAAAAAGCCAAATGAGCGTTACGTTGCACCTTTTCGGGATCAATGTCTAAAATCCGGCAGAAAGGTGGGCTTACATAATCGAACTGCCTTTCACCACTGCCCCTGACCCGCAAGGTATACACTCCGTGCGGAATCCGCGTGACCAAACTATCGTAGCGGACAGAGCTGTCGCTGAGATCTTTGTTTCTTGTTACCAGTTCAGCAATTCGCTCTTCTAAAGTCTTCTCGAGTTCCTCCCGGCTCTGCTGGAGTTTCATTTCTCTTTGCCGAAGGTCTCGGATCATTTGAGAAAAGTCCTGCGCATCAGCCAAAGCTTTTTGGCCAAGCCGTTCCGCAACCTGACGGTAGTAGTCCCGTTCAACCTTAAGGTCGGAGAGCGCTTTCATCGGATCTTCCATTTCTGAACCCTTGCCGCCCATGTCACATGTTCTCAGCGAAAATTATGAGTACACCGGTCCAGTCTAGCCCACGGCTTCTTCCCATCAGCGAGGCGATTTCCACCCCGGAGTAAAATCCTAAAAAGGGTATCCCCGCTGCCTTCATCGCTTTTTGAACCTCAGCCGCCTCTTCTTCGAAAGTTCGTTACTGGTAATAACCCCAAGACTCGAACCACCAATGATTGGGGTAATATCGCCAACGACCGACCGAAGGCCATCATAGAATCGTCCCAGATCAACATGACCACTACAAAAAGCAATCAACATATCAGCATGGTCGATACCACCTGCCTGAAGCGCTGATCGCGCTACACTTTGTCCCAGCCTATAGGCTTCCTGGTCGTTATCGTACCCAATGCCGATTTTAGTCATTTCGGTATCCGTCCTGCGCTCAAGCGTTTCAGTTTTGATGGAGGATTTTTTGAGGTTTATTCATCATCGGCAAACAGAATGGTGAAGGCCTTAGAAGACTAATCACAATCAAGGATCAGTGTCAATTTTATTCTGCCAATAATTAGCTTCATAGAAGGTAACGATGTTCTGCAGTAAAACATAGGAAACCGTGTGAATTGCCCACAGTCTGTTCCGCGCATTGACTTAATCCTTCATTTTTTCTATAGTTGATCGACCACGTGCAGTTTTCGTCATTTACACATTCCAGCCGGAGGTTGGTTATGGCATCAATGAAATGTCCGGATTGTGGGTCACAAGGTTTTTATGTCAAAGACCCGGAATACCAATACAATGTTAGCGAATTTGATGTGCAAGACGGGGAAATTGTGTTTACCGCCGGGGAAACTGAATCTGCCACCCCGGAGGTTGGCGATGATACCGAAACCTTCTGCAATCGATGTGCGTGGCACGACAAATTTAAAGCCTTGAAGCGAGTCAAGTGATGATTTCGGGAACCAGGGAACGTCAAGTCAAAACTGCAATTATCGGCTGTGGCAAAGTCAGCGACCTGCACGCGGCAGCGCTGACGAATACGCCCGAAGCACAGTTTGTGGCGGTGTACAGTCGAAGTCATGAAAAAGCGCAGAAATTCGGCACGAAGTACGGTGTACGAGGATTCAGCGATATTCAGCAGATGATAGTTTCCGCCGGTGTTGAGGCGGTGATTATCTGCACCCCGCACCCGGCACACCGCCACGCGGCAATAGTAGCCGCCGAGGCCGGAGCGCATGTCCTTGTGGAAAAACCTTTGGCGGCAACTCTGCAGGATTGCGACGATATGCTGATCGCGGCCAAGAATGCCAAGGTTAAGATCGGCACAGTATCCCAGCGCCGCTTCTATGCCCCGGTGCAGCGACTTCGCCAGGCCATTGATGCCGGGAAAATCGGCACCCCGGCTCTAGGTACGGTATTGATGCTCGGCTGGCGCGACCGAAATTACTATGCGAGCGACCCGTGGCGTGGCCGGTGGCAGGCAGAAGGCGGCGGTGTCCTGGTTAATCAGGCGCCGCACCAATTGGATCTGCTGCAGTGGTTCATGGGGCCGATCGCCGAGCTCTTCGGCGTCTGGTCAAATATCAATCATCCCTATATCGAAGTGGAAGATACCGCGGTGGCGATTGTTCGCTTTGCAAGTGGCGCCCTCGGCAACATCGTGGTGAGTAACTCGCAAAAGCCCGGCATTTACGGCAAGGTTCATGTGCACGGACAAAACGGCGCATCAGTCGGTGTGCAAACCGACGGCGGAGCCATGTTTGTCGCCGGAATGTCGTCGATTCTCGAACCGCCGGTGAATGATCTGTGGACGGTAGCGGGCGAAGAACATATGCTGGCGCAGTGGCAAGCAGAGGACAGTGCCCTCTTCAAAGCTCCGGCCAATCCGGCTGTCCACTATTTTCAACTGCAAATTCGCGACTTTCTCCGCGCCATTCTTGATAATCGGGAGCCGCTTATTTCCGGAGAAGACGGCCGGAAAACCGTGGAAATTTTTACGGCCATCTACCGTTCGCAGAAAACCAATGGTCCGGTTCAATTTCCGCTTACGCCGGAGGCTGCCGATCTCGACTACAGCACCTTTACGTCGCTACCGGTTAGATGATGCCAACCAAAGGATATAAACCATGCAAGCCCTCGTTCTAAAGGAATACAACAGATTTTCACTTGAAGAGGTGCCGCTGCCGGCAATCGGCCCCGCGGATGTTCTCATTCGGGTGCAAGCATGCGGCATCTGCGGCAGCGACGTACATGGCATGGACGGTAGCACCGGCCGGAGGATTCCGCCGATCATCATGGGACATGAAGCCTCTGGGATTATTGAGCAGATCGGCAGCGACATCAGCGAATGGACTGTGGGTGATCGAGTAACCTTTGACTCAACGGTCGTCACCCGGCAGGATTTTTATTCGCAGAAAGGGACATTCAACCTGAGTGACTATCGCAAAGTCCTTGGTGTTTCCTGCGGTGAATATCGTCAGCATGGTGCTTTTGCCGAGTATGTGGCTGTGCCGCAATCGATTCTTTATCGCCTGCCCGAGAATTTGAGCTTTGCGCAGGCGGCGATGACCGAGCCGGTTTCGGTGGCCTTCCATGCGGTCAATCTTATTCCCAGCGAGATTAACGACAGCGCCGTAGTCGTCGGCTGCGGCATGATCGGTCTCTTTGTCATTCAGGCGCTGCGCCTCAAAGGTTGCGGCCCAATCATTGCCGTTGACCTTCACCGGTCACACCTTGACATGGCTTTGCAGCTCGGCGCTGATTTCGCAATAAAGTCGGATGAGGGTGAAACAATCGAAAAAATCAAAAACCTCACCCACGGTCGCGGCGCCGACATGGCGTTTGAAGTTGTCGGGATTGCGCCGACGGTCAATTTGGCGATTCATGCGGTACGCAAGGGTGGTAAGGTCGGCCTAATCGGCAATCTTGCGCCGCACGTTGAATTACCGTTGCAGGCTGTGGTGACTCGGCAGCTGACGCTCTACGGCTCCTGTGCTTCTGCCGGCGAATATCCGGCCTGTCTCGACATGATCGCCAATGGACGGATAAAGGTTGACGAAATGATCTCGGCAATTGTGCCCTTATCGGAAGCGGCGTCATGGTTTGAGCGGTTGCACGACGGTGAACCGGGGCTGATGAAGGTCATCGTTCAACCTTAATAAAGGTCGGCACGAGTTCCTGATAGTGCGCAAAACTGCAATCAATTCAGCATAGAACGGTTGGTGACATGTCCAAGGTGATCCTGAAAAACGTGGCAAAGCGATATGGTTCAGTTACCGCCGTCGACGATCTTTCGATCACGATCCAGGACCGCGAATTCGCCGTCCTGGTCGGCTCCTCCGGCTGCGGCAAGACCACGGCTCTGCGGATGATTGCCGGCCTCGAATCCGCGACCGCAGGCGAGATATATATTGGCGATACCTGCGTCAATGACATGCCGCCAAAGGATAGGGACATTGCCATGGTCTTTCAGAACTATGCCCTCTATCCGCATATGAACGTTCGCGACAACATGGGCTTCGGCCTGAAGATCCGCAAGATGGGCAAAAAGGAGATTGATCTTCGGGTGGAAGAGGCCGCCGACATCCTCGGCATCCAGGCTCTGCTTGCGAGAAAACCGAAAGAGCTCTCGGGCGGGCAGCGGCAACGGGTGGCAGTTGGCAGGGCCATCGTCCGCAAGCCCAAAGTATTCCTCTTCGACGAACCCCTTTCCAACCTCGACGCCAAACTGCGGGTGGCGATGCGGGCCGAGATCAGTAAACTGCATCGTCGCCTCGGGGCCACCATCATTTACGTCACCCACGATCAGGTTGAGGCCATGACCATGGCCGACAGGATCTTTATCATGCATAACGGCGCCTTGCAGCAGACCGGCGCACCGATGGAGGTGTACGGGCAACCCGTCAACCGCTTTGTTGCCGGTTTTATCGGCTCTCCGGCGATGAACTTCATCGAGGCGAAAGTGGTCATGGAGGATGGCGCTCTGTTCATTGATGCCACAGGCTTCCGGGTCCAGGCACCTGACACATTTCATGCCAAGCTTGAATCCTCTATCGGCCGACCGGTTATCTTCGGCGTGCGTCCGGAGGACATATCCCTGCATGACCCGATGATGGGTCCCGGCAACGGAAACCTCATTACGGCGCATGCCGATGTGGTCGAAACCCTGGGATCGGAGATTTTTGTCTACCTTACCACCAAAGCGCACTCCATCGTGGCCCGCATGGAGGTGCCGGATCGCCCACCGACCGTCGGACAAATGCTTGAGGTGGCTTTAAAAATGGCAAAGACCCATATTTTCGATACGGAAACGTCACGAACAATTGTGTAATACATGCGGCCTCCTCCCGGGGTCGTATGCGGAGTTCTTAATTAACGTACGGAGGGTTTATGAGAAAGTTACTGTTTACTGCACTGGTTACACTGTCTTCACTCTGTTTATCCATCAACACTATGGCTGAGACCAAAGAAATTCGGGTTCTTTTGGCAAATCATCCCTATGGTGATCTTCTCAAGTCGGCCATTCCCGAATTTGAAAGTGGTACCGGCATCAAGGTGAATGCCGAGAGTTTGCAGGAGGGACAACTCACCACGAAACTGACGACCGAGTTTGCGACCAAATCCTCATCGGTCGATGTCTTCATGACCCGCCCTCTCCAGGAAGGCAAGATGTTTTACAAAAACGGCTGGTACGAACCGCTGGCCGGCTTTGATTTCTCCGATTATCCGAAGAACGTCATGAGCGTTGCCACCTTCGGGCCAAAATCCTACCTTGTGCCCCTGGTAACCGAATGGCAGGTTCTCTATTACCGGAAAGACATTCTGAAAGATGCCGGACTCAAGGTTCCGGAAAACTTTACCGACCTTGAAGCCGCTGCAAAAAAAATCAATTCCGATAACATTGCCGGATTCGCTTCCCGCGGCAAGGGTGCCGCCGCAGTAACCCAATTATCCAGCTACGTCTATAACTATGGCGGGCTGTATCTCGACAATGGTGCAGCCGTCTTTGACTCAAAACCGGCAATCGACGCTATCCGCTTTTACGGCAAGATGCTCGGCAACTCAGGCCCCAAAGGTGTGACATCGATGTCGTGGGAAAACATCATGCCGCTGTTCCAGGCCGGGAAGATCGCCATGTGGACCGATGCCTCGGTGTTTTATGGCCAGATCGTCGACCCTGCCAAGACGCAGGTGGCGGCCGAGAATGTCGGCATAGCCAATTTTCCGGCCGGACCGAAAATGAATTCGCCCTTCATCGTCACTTCCTGGGGCATAGCGATTGCAAAACAATCAAAGAACAAGGAACTGGCGATGAAATTCCTGGCGTGGGCGACCAGCAAAGAGCTGGCAGCCAAAGGAATGCTCACCAACATAACCATGGCTCGTTCGTCGGTTTGGGAAGACAAAGCCATTCTTGCCAAGGTTAATCCCGGTCTTGTGGAAACCCGGGCCTATGCCGCCAAGAACGGCAATCCGCTTGATCGTCCCTACATGAGTGCTGTTGGCGAAGCCCGTGATCTGATCGGCGAACTGGTTATTGAATCAATCAACACCAAAGGCGAATCGGCCAGCCTTGAAAAAATGGCGAAAGAGAAAGTTGCCAAAGTAAATGAGATCCTTCAGGATACCGGTGAATATGGCAAGTAAGGGGTAGGGTTGCCCCGTAAACCATAACGCTCTTTTTTGTAGGCAATGCAGGTCATTTGGCAGCTATAACGCTAAACGACCTGCATGTATCTTTACCCGCTGCGAGATTTTTATCAAAGGCTCCCTATGACCCAGTCAAGTTTCACGGAACGGAATCTGCACATCTTGTTTCCTCTCCCGGCGCTCATCTTTGTCGCCATGCTTATGGTGTTTCCGGTTCTCTACACCCTTTTCTTAAGTTTCACCAACTGGAATCTCACCTCCGGCTCTCCCCTTGCTTTTGTTGGATTCAAGAGCTATGCGCGGGTGCTGACCGAGCCACGTTTTTTGCATGCCTTGACCAGGACCTTTCTTTTCACATTTTTTGCGGTAGCGATTGAAGGGATGCTCGGGGTTGCCACCGCCCTCATTCTCAACCGAGCCTTTGTCGGCAAGAGTGTGGCAAAGCTTCTCCTCCTCCTGCCGCTCGTTGCTACACCCGTGGCCGTCGGAATTGTTTTCAACCTCTTTTTCGATCCAACAACCGGTCTTGCTAATTTTATCCTGACGTCAGTCGGATTGCCGCAGGGCCTATGGATCTCCAGTGCCGCATCGGTGCTCCCTTCGCTGATCATCGTCGATGTCTGGCAGTGGACACCGATGATCACCCTTATTGTTCTTGCCGGTCTTGCCGGTATGTCAAATGAGCCGATTGAAGCGGCACATGTCGATGGTGCCAGTGAATGGCAAATCCTGCGGTATGTGACGATTCCCATGCTCATGCCGGTCATTTTGACGGCCATGATCCTCAGGTTGATCGACGCACTGAAAACTTTCGACATCATTTTCGCCATGACCGGAGGCGGCCCCGGGTATGCCTCGGAAACTCTCAATATCATGGCCTATAAATACAGTTTTGAATATTTTCGTATGGGACAATCTTCCGTCGTTCTTGTGGTATTGTTTATTGTTGTCTTCGGCTGCAGTCTCGGCATCATGAAACTGCGCGCCTCTTCGGAAAACTAATTCCATTTCTAAATCAAGATGGAAACGAAAAAGGCAAGCGAGCAGCGACGAGACAGTACAAAGAAGTACGGTGAGGAGCCGCACAGCGCAGCCGCTGAAGTTAACGCTTGATTTAGAAATGGAATAAGGAGTCGCAAGTGCATAACAAGCTCCTCTCAAATATACTTTTTTATCTCATCGTTGTGGGGATTGCCCTCATCGTCCTGTTCCCGTTTCTCTGGATGCTCTCATCCTCCTTTAAAACCCAGGTCGATATAATTTCCTGGCCTCCGAAATTTATATTTGCACCGACGCTGCAGAATTATCAGAAAGTTTTCGAAGAACAGGATTTTCTTAAATATTTCCTTAACTCAACCATAGTCGGCGTTGTTTCCGTCGGATTATCTCTGGTCCTTGGGTTGCCGGCGGCGTATTCAATTGCCCGATACGCGCAAAAAAAACTCGCAGTCTTCATTCTTCTGGCGCGTCTCATGCCGGGAATTTCCTTTCTTGTACCCTGGTATATCGTTTTTTCACGACTCAATCTCATGGACAGCTATATCGCGCTGATCCTCAGCCATATGCTTATCGCCCTGCCAATTGTGGTATGGATCATGTCTACCTATTTCGACACCATTCCGCGCGAGATGGAGGAAGCGGCGATGGTCGACGGAGCAACCCGGCAATATGCTTTTTTTGCCATCATTCTCCCCTTGTCGGGACCGGGCATTATTACCGCAACAACCCTGTCTTTCATTTTCTCCTGGAACAATTTCATGTTTTCGCAGGTTCTCAGCATGGAAAAGACAAAGACACTTCCAATTGCGGTCTACAACTTCCTGTCCTACGCTGAAGTCGATTGGGGCGGTGTAATGGCCGCGGCCGTTGCGATCATGACTCCGGCGATTATTCTGACGATGGTTTTCCAGAAATACGTCGTCAAGGGGCTGACGATGGGGGCGGTAAAGGGTTGAGTACTGTAAGGGACGCATAACTCGCCCCTTCGGTCGAAAATACTCAGAAGCTGTATACTTCCGCCTCGCCCATTTCCGCAGTCTTCCATGTCAAATCCTAAACGTGTCGGTATGGTATCGCTCGGGTGCCCCAAGGCGCTTGTCGATTCCGAACAAATTCTCACCAAGTTGCGCGCCGA
>JBBQVT010000071.1:0-20152 GCA_038211245.1 Desulfobulbales bacterium
TTTGCTCGTATTCGAAGCTATCTCTCTACAGCAAGAAAACAGGGACGAAACATCCTTGAATCTATTACCGCTGCCATCGAAGGAAATCCCTTCCTGCCTGTTGCATCTTCTTAATTCAAAAATCGACCTGACTAGTTACAAGATTCGGGTCTATTGGCAACGCCTTCGGTGTTACTGATGCCGAAGACGCTAAAACCATAAGAGGCACGGATTTTGCTTTTAGGAGAAAGATGGAATCAACAGTTTCAATATATGGCGGAAAACCGGTTGATTGTTGATGAGGCAGTTGTGCCGAGTATGAGTAATCTTTCCCCAGAGGAGGAAGTTGCATAACAAATATGAGTATCTGACGACAAGTGTAATGGCTGGAATAACGCTTGCCTACTACTGAATTAAGTTATCCTTCTCAGCCGCCGCCTGCACCGCAGTAATGGCCACGGTATCGACAATATCCGGTACCAGACAACCCCTACTCAAATCGTTCACCGGTTTTCTTAAACCCTGGAGGATAGGGCCGACGACCACCGCTCCGGCCGATCTCTGCACCGCCTTATAGGTGTTGTTGCCGGTGTTCAAATCGGGGAAAATAAACACCGTTGCCCGGCCGGCAACCTTACTGTCCGGCATCTTGGTTTTGGCAACCTCCATATCCACCGCCGCATCGTACTGGATCGGGCCTTCGATCTCCAGGCCAGGGTACAGTGTCTCTGCCTTTTTTCGGGCTATTTCCGTTGCTCTTCGAACCTTTTCGACCTGCTCACCCTTGCCTGATTCCCCAGAGGAATAGGACAACATGGCAACCAATGGCTGAATGCCGAACAGTGCCGCAGTCTTTGCTGAACTGATGGCAATTTCCGCCAATTGTTCGGCGGTGGGGTCGGGATTGATCGCACAATCGCCATAGGCAAGAACCCGGTCATTCAAACACATGAGCATCACACTGGAGACAATGGAACAATCCGGTTTGGTCTTGATAAACTGAAAGGCCGGGCGGATGGTATCGGCGGTGGTGTGCATCGCGCCCGAGACCATGCCGTCGGCATGGCCTTTGTAGATCATCATGGTACCGAAAAAGTTGAGATCGGCCATGATATCCCGGGCATTATCCCGGGTGACTCCCTTATCCTTTCTCAACTGGTAATAGGTGTCGGCATATTCGTCATAGTAGGGTGAGGTCCTTGGGTCGATGATAATTGCTTTTTCCAGATGCACACCAAGCTTTCTGATACGGTCGTAAATTCGGTCTTCACGGCCTAGCAGGGTAATATCGACGATCTCCCGCCGCAGCAAGATCTCTGCGGCCTTGAGGATACGGTCAGTCTCGCCTTCCGGAAGGACGATATGCTGCTTGTTGACCTTGGCCCGCATCAGCAAGCGAGATTCGAACATTTTGGGGGTAACGATGGTGGTTTTGGTTTTAATGATCTTATCACTCAGCTCATCAACATTGATAAAAGTTTCAAAAAGCGCCAATGCCTGATTGATCTTCTTGGTATTGTCGGGGGTGATGAAGGCATGCATATTATCGACGCGGATGGCCACATTGAAGGTGTTTTCGTGTACCGCAATTATCGGCACGGTATCCGGAAAACCCTCAATAACTTTCTGGATGGGGGCCTCGGGCACCAGCCCACCGGTCAGCAAAATGCCGGAGATTTTCGGCATGGTTTTCGACTGCACGGCGGCGAGACAAGCGAGAATTACGTCGGAACGATCCCCCGGGGTTATAATCAGGGTGCCTTGTTCTATTCTTGCCAGCAGATTGCGCAGTTGCATTGCGGCAATGGTAAAACTGCGCACATGGCGGGTCAGATTCTTCTCACCATAAAGGATTTCGGCATTGAGGAGCCTGGCCACCTCCCCGACGGAGGGGTTGCCGAGGTTTTCGTTATTGGGGATGACATAAACCAGGTGCTTGGTCGATATCTGTTCCGCATGAAGGCGACTTTTAACCGCGTCAACGGAAGCCGGATCCACACGATTGACAACGGTAGCGATCAGATCGCAGCCACGTTCACCAAGAGTTTCATGGTAGACCTTGATGGAGTGAATGAGCTCATCGATGGGTCTCATTTTCGCACCGGCCACCAAAAGCAATGGGCAGCCAAGGTTATTGCTGATTTCCACGTTAATGTCGAAATCAAAGGAAGCGGCCGCCCCGGCTCTGACAATACCCTCGCAGAGGATAAAATCAGCCTTTTCAGCCAGGGCATTATATTTATTGAGTATTCCTTCTTGCAACTCGGCATTTTTGCCCATGGCGATAAGCTGGCTGGCTTCGGATACCGTGAAGGCATACATCTCCTCATAGCTCGTACAAAGATTGAATTGGCTTTTGATGAGATTAATGGTGTTATCCCGCTCGCCGGCTCTATGGTCGGCATCGACCAGGGGGCGAAAAAACAGCACCTTCTTAACATTGCGGGTTAACAGCTCCATCAGGCCAAGGATAATAGCCGATTTCCCGCTGCGTGGCTCGGTGCCGGCAACATACAAATTCTTTGACATGATCTTCTTTTGAAAAAAAAGGGATTTAACACGAAAGAGCGAACAGCTCAGTAACCGGGTGTGAAATTGGCAGTTTAAAGCATTTTTCTGCCTTCATTCGAACGAGGGTCGTAAAGCTCAATATTATACTCAATTTTCGAGTCAATTTCCAGATTTTCACGACAAAGGCCATTATTCTTCCTTGGACATGAAAATTCATTCGTCGTGTTCAGGTCTGACTGACGGTCTTTGTCGATGTTTTTCACAGCCACTTCCTTGTATATACATGTCTTTTCACAATAGCAGATTTTCGTTGCACGAACCTTTGCTTGTATATACAATCAACGAAAAATGATGGCGCCACAGACCTCGGCAGAATCGATACTCAGATGAAAAGAGAAACCATGACCCTACAAATACTCATCAATCCCGGCAGGCTTACTCTCGCCCAATTGCGCTGTATTGCCAAGCAACCGGTGACGATCAGTCTAGCCGAGAACTGCAAGGTCAAGATTGAGGCTTCGGTGCAAACCGTCAGGAGCCTCATAAACCAAGGGCGAGTTATCTACGGCATCAATACCGGCTTCGGCCTGCTTGCCAAGACCGTCATCCCCGACAACGAACTTGAACATCTGCAGCGTTCCATCGTTCTTTCCCATGCCGCAGGCGTAGGTTCTTTTATGCAGGATTCGACGGTTCGGCTGATGATGATTTTAAAAATCAACAGCCTGGCCAGGGGCTATTCCGGCATTCGCCTGGAGGTAATCGAGGCCCTGATGCAGTTGGTCAACTCCGGGGTTTATCCATGCGTCCCCCGGAAAGGTTCGGTCGGGGCTTCCGGCGATCTTGCGCCCCTTGCCCATATGAGTACCGTCCTCTTGGGCGAAGGTGAGGCAATGTATCGGGGAAGGGAAATCAGTGGTCGGGAAGGGCTGCAATGTGCCGGCTTGAAGCCGATCACCCTCGGTCCCAAGGAAGGGCTGGCTCTTCTCAACGGCACCCAGGCCTCCACCGCCTTTGCCCTTGAGGGATTGTTTGCCGCCGAAGAGCTGTTTGCTGCCGCCATGGTCTCCGGCAGTATGTGTGTTGAAGCGGCGCTCGGCAGCCGCCGGCCCTTTGATCCTCTCATCCACGAGGTGCGCGGGCATAAGGCGCAGATCGATGTGGCGACCGTCTACCGCAGGCTTCTGGCGCACAGCGAAATTGAGATATCTCACAAGAACTGTGAGGCGGTACAAGATCCTTATTCTCTGCGCTGTCAGCCGCAGGTAATGGGCGCCTGTCTTACCCAGATCCGTAACGCTGCGGAAGTCATCGCCACCGAGGCCAACGCCGTTTCCGACAACCCACTGGTCTTTGCCAAGGAAAACGACATCATGTCGGGCGGCAACTTCCACGGCGAACCGATAGCCATGGCCGCCGACAACCTGGCCCTGGCCATCGCTGAAATCGGTGCCCTGTCGGAGAGGAGAATGGCCCTTTTGATCGATGCACATATGTCGAAGCTGCCACCCTTTCTCGTCGAGAAGGGGGGCCTCAACTCGGGGTTCATGATCGCCCAGGTGACGGCTGCAGCGCTGGCCAGCGAAAATAAATCGCTTGCCCATCCGGCATCGGTCGACAGCCTGCCAACCTCGGCCAACCAGGAGGACCATGTCTCAATGGCCACCTTTGCGGCCAGACGACTGTCGGAAATGGCCGAAAACACGGCAGGCGTCCTGGCCATCGAACTCCTTGCCGCCTGTCAGGGGCTCGATTTCCGTGCGCCCCTTAAATCCTCACCGCTGCTTGAGAGTGCCAAGGCCCAGGTAAGGAGTGTCGTACCGTTCTACGATCAGGATCGCTATTTTTCTCCGGATATCCAAAAGGCCCAGGCTCTCATCCAGTCAGGGACTTTTAATGCACTGGTCGGCTGTGAATTATTGCCGAGTTTTTAGCCGCTTTCTCCAGAAAGCCCGGTTGTTCAATATGCTTGAAGGTGTATCTGGCAAGGATATAGCTGCATCCCAGGGTGGCGAGAAGAAGGGAGAGGTTTTTCAATTTGTAGCCGAAGTACATGCTGCAAAAGCTATCGAGCAGATTCTTTACCATCGGGTGCACAAGATACAAACTGAGTCCCACCGTACCAAGCTCCCTGAGCGGAGCCAGGGTGAGAAATTTGTCGAGAATGCGTCCTTTGGCGTAGAGGATGCAAAAAATCAAAAATCCGGCGAGGAACCCGTAATAGCTGAAATATTGTTGACTGTAAACCGCCTTTTGGTCGATGATATGGCCAGTCGAAAACAGAACATAAAAGATGATAATGGCCAACCCGAGAGGCGATGCTAAGTCGCTGGCCACATTGTTGAACCGAGCAGATCCGCTTGCTGCTGCCGAACAGTAAGAGTAAAGAAAGGAGAAGAATACCCCGGCCAGGAAAACCCCGAAGAAAAGCGGCAGCTTAATATGATCCATACCGAGCAACCAGATTGTTTCGATGCCGACAAAACGGTTCCATGCCACCATAACCAGGAGCAGGATCACCATGGTTGTTCTCGGATACTTCCTGAGCGGCAACACCACCAAAAGAACGACAACCGGCCAGAGAAGGTAAAACAGTGCCTCCTGGGGAAGTGCCCACAAATGCCCGTCGCCCTCAAGAAAAAGACCATGAATTAAGGCCAGATTGAAGCGGCCGCTCATAACATAGGTAACGAAAATGAAGGTGTAGTACATGGGCAGTATACGCATGAAACGCCGTCTGAAATAGCCGGACATAGAGGCAAATGACAGAACAACTTGCGAATTGCCGATAAAGGGCCTGGCCAGGAGAAAGCCGCTCAAGGCAAAAAAGATCCACACCCCACTCGCCCCAAGCCCTCTGAACCAGGTGCACGTATGGTCGGTGATGACCATGATTGCCGCCAACCCCCTCAGGCCATCCAGGGCATCGAGTCGTTCCGGCTGAGATAAGCCGGTCGGCGTTTTTGTCGAGGCTTCATGGTGAGCCACCCGCTTGGTTTTTCTTCGCAAGAGAATGGCGACAAAAAGGGCGAACAGTAGGGCGACAAGGCTGACTTGCCACTTCATCGCCGGGAAGATCCGGGCTTTGCCGAAGAGGTAGGGATCGTTGCCTGTGGCTGTCACCTGCACATGGTCGGAAAAAATCTGCACCTTCGCATCGGGGCCGGCAACAAACAACCGGCCTATTTCCATTGGTCCCAAAAGCAATGGTGCATGGAAATAGCTGGATATCTTCACCTGGTAGATTTTTGCCGTCCCCGTTTGCCCGCCGGTATCAATGCGCAAATACGAAGCAAAGATGCTGGTCATCGACACCTTGATTTGCGATCTTTGTTCATTTATTGGAAAGGGGCGCGAGGCGGTCTCTTCAAGAAAGGTGTTGTTGTTGGAATAAAAGATCCGGAGAGCGTCAGGATGATCGATCTGCATATCGATCTCGACGGCATGGATACCCGGAAGAATCCTGATGAGGAAGTAGAAGATGATGCTGAAGACGGCAATAGCCGCGAGAATCGGCAAAAACCTTTGTATCTTGTTGTTCATAAAAAACTTCACTCAAAATTATGTAAAAAATATTTACTGTAGGGGTACTACAGGGTTCTCCGGAACATTACAGAACAGGTGACTTGCAAAATGACCATTTATATAGTGGGCAATGATTGTATCTCTTTATTATAAAAGAACCATAACTTCCAGCTTAAATTGCCGGTAAAGATTGTCGACTAACCGAGGGTGTCGATCAATGAAAGAGATGAAGACACGCAAAGCTACAAGGGCGGACAGCCTTGTGTTCTATCCTGCCCTGGGTTTTCACCCAAGCAAAAACCAGCGAGTATACCTGAAATGATAAATGGTATTGAGCAAACAGAGAGACAAAAGGCAAAGTGGTTTGCGCCTTATACGATTATGGTCCTGTTGACACTCGTTTTCAGCACCTACGGGACAAAGGCATTTGCTGCCGGAGAGGTGGGGGGTGAGTTGTCGGTCCGAGCACCCTCGGTGCCGCAGGAAAAGGTTGTCTTCCCTTCCGAAGATCAGGATTTGACGGCTGGGACGCCTACCATGCTTGAAGGCTACGTGTTTCGTCCCGATGGACCGGGTCCTTTTCCGGCAATAGTTGGTTTACACGGTTGCAGCGGACTCTTTACCGGAGGCCGGATGAATGCCCCGTTTGCTGATTGGGGCAGGAGGCTGGCGGCTCTTGGATATTTTGTTTTATTCCCGGACAGTTTTTCGCCACGTGGAGTTTCCGAGGCGTGCACGCAAAGGGATCGGAGCGGGTTTTCGGCATACCGGGAAAGAGCCAGAGATGCAGACGGGGCATTGCACTGGCTGCAAGGGCAAGCCATGGTGCTGGGAGACCGCGTCGGACTCATGGGCTGGTCAAACGGCGGCTCGACCCTGCTTGCAACTATTGGTGCCTTGGCGAAAAAGGACGGCCGCGATGACTTTCGAGTAGCCATTGCCTTTTATCCGGGCTGTACCCACTTTGTTAAAAAAAACCATTGGCAGCCGCGTCTGCCGGTGACTATTCTTATCGGTGAAGCCGATGATTGGACCCCGGCTGCACCCTGCAAGGCCCTGGTGGCTCGGGCAAATACGCAAGGGTGTCAGGCTGAGATCATTACCTTTGCAAACGCCTATCACGACTTTGACCATCCGAATCTGCCCCTGAAAACCCGCAAAGGGCTGGCATTTACGGTAAATGATGAGTGGGTTGCTAAGGTGGGTACGGACCCCGAGGGGCGGGCGGCGGTGCTGGAGCTTGTCCCCAAGCTTTTTGGGCGGTATCTTATCCAGCCACCGGACGACGAGACACTTCAAAAAAACAGTAAGGAATAAGGCAGATGATTGAATGGATATTTTTGCCCGAGGCCTGGGTGGCGCTGGCAACTCTTCTCGCTTTGGAAATTGTTCTTGGTATTGATAATATTATTTTTATTACCATCCTGGTGGGCCGGTTGCCTGAGACACAACGGGATTTGGGCAGAACCCTGGGTATCAGTTTTGCAATGCTTTCTCGGCTTGCCCTGCTCTTTAGTCTGACCTGGATAATCGGCATGGTTGAGCCCTGGTTCAGCCTGTTCGGGCAGGAAATATCCGGCAGAGATGTGGTGCTCATTGGCGGTGGACTTTTTCTTCTGGCTAAAGCAACCCATGAGATTCACTGCAGTTTGGAGACTGTTGTCGTAGTCGAAAGAACGAAAAACGACAAGGTCGGTTTCTTTGCCACCATTGTGCAAATTACCCTTGTCGATATCGTTTTTTCCCTCGACTCGGTGATTACCGCGGTTGGTCTGGTGCAGCATATCTCGGTGATGGTGATTGCCATTATCGGTGCGGTGCTGGTCATGTTGCTGGCGGCCAAATCCATCGGGGTGTTTGTCGACGCCCATCCCACCATCAAGATACTGGCTCTATCATTTCTCCTAATGATCGGTTTTGCCCTGGTGGCCGAAGGCTTTGAAGTGCATGTTCCGAAAGGCTATATTTATTTTGCCATGGCCTTTTCCGTTGGGGTTGAACTTCTCAACATCAGGGTACACCGCCGCAAGGCCGGTGAACCGGTAACATTGAAAAAGAAGATTGATGCTTAAAGGAAGATGTGTTTCGCAGCTGTATTCTTCGAAAGAATGGAAGGGAGTGAGTGGTTTTGGCAGCAGAACCGCTAGAAAAAATCAAAAAATGGAGGATTGTCGTGTTTCGAATTGTATTGTTTTTAGCTACCAACTTGGCCATCATTGTGTTGCTTGGTCTGGTAATGAGTATTCTTGGGGTAGACTCCAAGAGTACTTCAGGGCTATTGGTGATGGCGACAATCTTTGGCATGGGCGGCTCATTTCTGTCTCTTGCCATGTCGAAATGGATCGCTAAAAAGTCGACGGGTGCGCGGGTAATTGTCAATCCCACAAATCCAACCGAACAATGGTTGTTTGTTACCGTGCGGCGGATGGCCGAACAGGCGGAGATCGGTATGCCGGAAGTGGCGATCTACGATTCGCCGGACATGAATGCCTTCGCCACGGGAATGAACAAAAATGATGCCCTGGTTGCCGTCTCCACCGGACTCCTACAGAACATGTCGAAAGATGAAGTGGAGGCCGTGCTGGCCCATGAGATCAGCCATGTCGCTTGTGGCGATATGGTGACCCTGGCCCTGATCCAGGGGGTATTGAATACCTTCGTCATCCTGCTGTCACGGCTTGCCGCCAACGTCATTAATAATTTTCTCAGGAGTGATGAGGAGGAAGGCGGGGGGCTGGGTTTTTTCGGCTATATGGCGGTGACCATCGTTTTGGAACTCGTCCTTGGTCTCTTTGCCTCGATTATCGTTATGTGGTTCTCGCGCAAACGGGAATATACCGCCGACAAGGGTGCGGCTTATCTTGCCGGCAAGGATAAAATGATCGGTGCCCTGCGGCGACTGCAAGCCCATCATGAACCCTCGCATCTTCCCGATCAGGTAGCGGCCTTTGGTATCAGACCGAAGGTGGGCGGCATGGCCATGCTGTTCAGGAGTCACCCGCCTCTTGAGGACCGGATTGCCGCGCTGCAGAACGGATAATAAGGTTCAAATATGCCTGGATTGTAAATGTTGACAAGGGGGTGAAGCAGCTTGCTTAGCCTCCTTGGTTTTTTGTAAACTGCGCTAGATTCTTCTGCCTCATTATTTGATTGGCGGGAACTCCTTAATTTCTTTGTGAAGGAATCATCCTCAACGGTCGCTTTTCTAATTTCCACCATCGACTCTATTCCAATAATAACACAAAAAGCAACAGGTTATCTGGTGCATTTGGTCGTTGGAATTAAGTATCCTGTCCCCAGATTCGCGTGAATAATGATTCAATTCAA
The DNA here is from genome assembly GCA_038211245.1 of Desulfobulbales bacterium. GTDB lineage: Bacteria > Desulfobacterota > Desulfobulbia > Desulfobulbales > Desulfocapsaceae > Desulforhopalus_A. The sequence goes on from JBBQVT010000071.1 coordinate 9,343, forward strand.
TAATGAAGATTTCAGCTTTTCATCAATTCTTTTTTTTCTCGTTTTTTTTTTGATTCAGTCATCATTTCTTGTCGACTCTTTTTTTTCTGCTCAATATAGACGTTGGGTGTTCAAGACAGGTAAGTATTTACTTTTCTAATTTTTGCAGGACATCATTTATGCAAATTATCGCGGCGACGCCATCGCCGTTAACGTTGAACTCAGTGGCGCCAAAGCCTTGCGGGAAAGAGCCTCCCGTTCTCGCGGTCTGGTGGAATGGCTGGTTCGGTGGTTTTTCTTTACTTCGCTCATTTGTTTCACAAACTATTTCAAGTATGTTAAATAATGGTCAGGTTGCAATATCGGAAAGTCCTGATCGGGAATAACACATGACATCCAATATGGGCCAGCATATTTCATGAATTGTTCATATTGCTCTTCAATGGAAGAAGCCTCAAAGTAAAACAATTTGTTTATTATCATATTTTCTAATTGTAGTTTATATTCTTTAGGCCAGCATTTAGGATCAGCAAATGAATAAATTTTTCCTCCAATTTCGACAAGTCGTGTTAGAAATATTTCACCACTCTCGTAAGCCTGGTATTGTGTTTTCAACTTTTATAATTTTTTCCGTAAACAGTTCACGAAATTTTATCGTTTTTTTACTGCTGAGTATTTCTTGATAGAGCCCTAATCGAGATTTTTTCATACAATCAATAAAATATTTAAAATTATTGAAGATATCAGTCTTCTCTGCAACAATATCTTCAAAATAATCTAAAACCGTTTTTTGTGCTGTATCCAATGGTAAATCAAAAAAAATCCACGATTGCACAAAGACTTCATCATCAAAGATTCCATCATGAAGAAATAATCGATCTAACTCTTCCCAACAATTTGATAAAGAAGGAAAACGCTTTTCATTTATTGTGATCAAAGCAAAAGATGTTAAAAAACGAAAACATCGAATTAAGTATTCCCATTCTTTAGACCCTATAATGGGCTCATTTAAGTAATGATCTACATCTTTGAATGCTCTTAATTCTTTTAGCTCTAATTGATATGGGTCAACTTTAATTCTTTTTAATGCTTCCAACCAAGCGGGAGAAGGCTTTTTGCATATTGCACTTTTCTTCACGTATTTTTAATTCCCGTATATTGACTACGTGAAAATCAGGGGGTCAAAGATAAAGATTTGACCCCTATCTCACCGGTTAATCCGGTCCATTATTTTGTTGGCAAAGCAAAATTGTGGTCTGTCCATTATTTCTTGTCCCTTATTTCTCTTAATGGCTATTGTTTTTCATTGGTTCAGCAACATCTTTGTAGTATTCGATGGTTTTGACTTGATCATCTGGTAATTTTTCACCATTATCCAAGGATAATACAATAGCTCTATTTGCAGTTGCCGGCGCATAATTTTGATCTATTGTTAATGCTTGATCAAAAGCGGCAATAGCTTTTTCCTTCTGCCCCAAGAAGGCATAACATAGCCCAAGATTACCATAAGTTTGAGCATTAATTTTATTAATCTTTATCACATTTTGAAATTCAACAATTGCTTTTTCATATTCACGGTTTTGCATTGTTGAAAATGCTTTGTTAAAATCATCCATTGACTTTACATATAAATCTAAGGTTAACCCGGTGTCTTTGGAGATACTTTGTTCCATGTGATCAACAAGCTCTTTAGCTGTTTTTACAAAGTCATCTTGTGGGTCACCAAATTCTATTACTTTTTGAAATGATTTAATCGATTCTCCAATATTAAATAAATTTTTATACGAGTTACCTTTATTGAACCAAGCCTCCACAAAATATGGAAATATTTCAAGGCATTTGTCAAAATGAACAATCGACTCAGTATAGTTGCCCTTCATGGCCAAAACTGTTCCCATGCCATATTGAACAATATGATAATCTGGGTGTCGTTTCATGAGATCGTTAAGAGATTTTTCGCCCGTCTCAATATCCCCTCTCTCTACAAATGCCAGCGCTTTATCAACAGCATCTTCTATTTCAGGATCGATTATTGCTATAAATTTTTTAAATCCCGATTTTTTCATTTTCTCAAGAGAATGCTTTGCAGCCTGAACATAATGAGAGCACCCGTCACAATCTTTATTGCGAATCTCAGCACAACAGCTTGAACACACAAAAGATCTTTCTTTAAGTTTACATAAACGTTTGCCTTTAACTTTAAGGCATATTCCGCATTTATCAGTTTTCATTTCACGATTCCCAGCTGTTATTGAATATCAAATAATTATCCAAAATGTAATTGCCATCAGGAATGAAGTTTTTATGGCTATTTATCAAATTCTATAGAAGTTTTTTACCCCTTGTATGATTGCCTGTCAATTAAAAATATTGCAAATTACTCTTTGACATATCATAAGGTTGTAAACTCCAAACTCCGGGACACTCCGCCACATTCCTAGCCCATGCACAGCCTTCCTCAATCCACTAGCCAGCCCAACAGGGCGTTGTCGGCGAAATAACGAAAAGGGTTGGTGATGCGGTGCACTTCACCGGCTACACCGTGCAACCCTTTAATCCAGGCCTTCCAGCATGGATACAATAGTCGGATTGCACGCCTCCTTGTGCTGCATCAGTACGGCAGCTTATTCAAAGATTTAAGGATCAAAGTGCAGCCCATGGCGAACATGCCGGCGAGGCCCATGCCGCAGGAAAATCCGGCCAGGAGGACCGGGGCGTACTGCCGCCACTGTTTGCCGTATTTTTTTAAGAAATAATAGCGTCCAAGCAAGGCTCCCAGAAGCTCAAGAATCAAGCCATGCGGCGTCGACTGTCCCAGGCCTCGCACCACCCCGTAGATCAGCAGGACCGGTAGTCCCATTAAACTGAGCAGTGCGTAGACGACCACACCGAAAAACACCCCACAAGACACATAGAGCGAATTAAGAGCCTGGAAGAAGAGGGAATTCCCTTCCAGGGTGGCAGTCTGCATGAGCAGGGTATTGAGGGCCTGCAGATGCCAGAGCTCCTGGGCGTAGGGGTAGTTGGTGGAAGGAATGGGTGCCAATTGCCAGAGAAATTGCGAGAAGAGCAGAGAGGCAATAAGGACGATAGGCAGGGTGACGAATTCGGCTTTGATAATGCCGCGCAAACTGGTGCCGGTGAGTTCGATTTGGCGAAAGCTAACGGTTGCTTCCCCGTAGTTGTGGATAGGGATTGGGGCGTACCAGATTTCTATGCCGTGGTAGCCGAAGTATTTGGCCCCGGCGATAAAGCTTGCTTCTCGGACCAGGGGCAGGCTGACAAACTGCCCGGCAATACCCTCCATGCGGGCAGTGATATAGGAAATGAACGGAGTGTAGAGAAAGCCATAGAGGAGAAAAAAGATCCATGGAAAACTCGGCACCAGCCAGGCGCATAAGGCTACATAGGCAAGTGTCGAGAGCACATAGATACCAAGAGACAACCAGATGGAGATGTCGCCGCGGCCTGGCGGCGGTTTGAAAAGAAGCCGGAAGTCGAGACCTTCTCCCCCTTGCTTACGGAAGGATTTGGCCACGTGCCATAAGCCGATAAGTCCGATAGACAGGCCCAGACCGATGCCGAAGCTCATATAGAAGTCGAAGCTGTTGGAAAAAACCGTATCCACTGTACCCATACCGGGATGCCAGCGGTGCAGGATGCCATATCCGTAGAGGATCGGGTTGGCGACTATGGTGATAAGCAGGCCGATAAATCCGCCGATCACCGCCCAGAAGGGCAATACCATACCGATGAACATGAGGCCAAGATCAAATTGGATGCCTGTAGCCACGGCAGGCAAGTAGGCCTCGGTATTACGGGTCAGGTCCAGCCAGGGAATGGGGATGAGACGGATCGGTTCAGTAAAGAAGAGTCCGGACAGGGCCGGCAGAAGCACGTAGAAGAAGCCGAATACCAGGCCGATCATCGCGCCGATGGAAAACACCCGCCACTTCCAGTTACCCTTTTTCTCCTCGGTTGATTCGGCCAGGGCCATGGTGCCCAGGGCACCCACCGGGGCCATGGGGAAGGGCAGCTTTTCGACGTCCGAGGTGAGGCGGTACAGAGCGTAGCCGAGGCCGAACTGGTCGATACGCTGGATGAGCATCGAGCCACACAAAAGGAGGATGGGCACCAGCCAGTCCTTATGCAGGAAGGTACGCTCGGCGTAGGAAGAAGAGGATAAATCCGGAGCCACCCAGGAGGGGATGAATTCGGTGAGGCCAAGCATCTGCGCGGCGTCTGATTGAATCAGGTATTGGCTCCAGAGCAGGCCCTGGAAGGGTGAGGCCAGGGCGGCTCCGGCCATGTAGTACAGAAGAAAAATTTCCTGCTGCTTGAGTTCCGTATAGGAACGTTTTGCCACCTCGGCAAAAAGAATTATGGTCACCCAGCGCGCCGCCGGACCGATGCCGGTACCGAGCACCAGTTGCAGATACATGGAGCCCGGCATCATCATAAAGCCGATGAAGATGGCACCGACAATGGTTTTCCAGTCAAAACCCTCCTCGAAATGCGCTGGCGGCTTGAGGAGATCGCGATATTCCTTGAGTTCCTGATCGTCGTACATAGTGGCCTCAGGATGGAAGGACGAGGTAACTGACCCCGGTGTAAAGACTGACCAGGGCCCAGAAGGCACCCATGCAGAAGTCACCGATAATCAGGCCGATGAAAACGAGTCGAATGCGCCGGTATAAAAAGGTACCGCCATAGCGAAGACAAAGGGCGTTACACAGCCAGCCCACGAGAAAACTGAACCACAGGATGCGCATGGAAGAGCTGTAGGCCATGAGATAGCCAAGGGGATGAATGGGCCACCACGGCAGCAGATAATAACACAGCACCAGGAGCAGCATGATCGCGGCCCCGGTCAGCACGAAGAAAAGTATGTACCTGTCCGGAGACTGTGGCATTTCCAGCAACCGTTGACTGTTGGCATACACAGTCTGGGTGGTGCGGGTGGCCCAATCCATATCCAATTCTTGAATACCGTAGCGGTAACAGAGGTACAGCATGCTTAAGAAGGATACGGCCACGGCGAGTATCAGGCTGGCGGCAATGGCCACAGCCATGAGTTTTCTCCGGTGCATATGTTCGGTAATCTTTCCCGCATGCAAAAGCGATGGCAAGAGCGCTTCGCGCACATCGACAAAGAGCATCTTCTGCAGACTCATACCCAGGACAAGGCCGACGCCCCCCAGGGGCTTAGAGCCAAAAATGCTGAGAATCCCGTCAGCCGGGGCTATATTCATGGCGCAGTAGGGAATGCCACCCTGGCAGACAGTTTTCGCCAACAGCAGCATAGCCGCAAAAAAGCTGATATAGAGCATGACGGAGGCATTCAGTCCCATGCCGCAGGCGATCGACCAGGTACATAGGGCGGCAATGCCGAGGAACACCCCGATCAGGGAGTATTTGGCTGGTATCCAGCCGGCCTCGCTGGTATCACGGTTCGCGTGAAAACACTGGCGAAATACGTCGGCAAGATAGGCTCTGGCGAGCCAGATCATAAACCCAAAAAACACCAAACTGGCACCAATGGCTTGGGTTTCTTCGGGGCGGGCAATACTCGGACCATACAGGGTGCCCAAGGCCGAGTCGGGAATCCGTAGGCCGGAGGTCTGCAGGATACCTGTGACCAGACCGGCAAGCAGAAAGAACATCCAGAAACTGAGCGATACCTGGCGGGTGGTGATGAAGGCAAAACCGATAAAGGCCGGGAAGATAAAAATTTTTACCTTCTGGAATCCGGAAAGCATGCCGGTGGGGGGAAAATAGGAGCCGGCGAGAATTTCCGTGGGCAGTGTCGGCACGGAAGGGAAATGGGCGTGCAAGCCTCCCAGAAGGTGGATGATTATCGGCAGGCTGAGGCCGGAGAGCAGGTATGGATCGCGGAGAAAGGCAAAAAGTCGTTGTTCGTCATAGGCCTCGGCCAGGAGTTTGGGCATTTGCAGGAGGGGGAAATTGATGCGTTCGTTGGTTACCCACTGTTCGCTAAAGAGACTAGCCAGACAAAACAGCGTGGCGTAAACAAGAAGAACATATATGCTCCACTGTGCCAGTACCGGGAGCCAAAAGGACCAGGGGATGCGCTCCATGGTTTCTATAAAGGAAATGCCGGCTTTTCCGGGTAGTCCGTTGTACAGCCCTTCGAGGATAGCCGGATCGCGTGGATAAAGACGCTCGGGGAGAAAAGGCAGCAGACTGTTGCCCCAGGAGTTGGTGGCATCGGCAAAATGGGCCGGGGCGGTGATGTTGATGAAAAAGGTACGTACCAGGCCGGTGAATCCGATCCCCGAGACGACGACCATCAATGCCCAGGCGGTGAGCAATTCCATGCCGCTCAGCCACGGTTCACGGCGTCTGATCTTGGCCAGGAGGGTGAGAAGCACCGCCGAGGCGATAAAGATGAAAAAGGCGGCCAGCGGAAAATGTCCGCCGGCAAGCGGCGTGGTTTTCAGGTAGCTGTCGGCAAAAGGAGTGAGTGCACAGAGGAGGACACCGCAGAGCAGGCCGCCGATAAGGGCGCGGGGACGGATGGTATGCATTAGATTGTGGCCTCCGTGTTTGTGGTGCTCGCCATTTTTTGCCGCAGGCGCTGTTCGAACTGCAACTTGTCGGCCTGATCAAGGGACCGCCAGATGAGAAGCTGTTTGCGCAGGTCATTGAGGAAGCCCCGGCAGAGTCTGAACCAGACGTTTTTCTCCCCCGCCTGGCGGATCAAGGTGATACGCATTTCCAGAAATCCGGGATAATCGGGAGATGGACAGGAAATGATCTCGACCCGCTGGCGGATGCCGAAATCAAAGGGGGCAAGCCAGGCCCGAAAGGAAATATTAAAGCAGTCGGGATGGTCGGCGCTGGGCGGCGTAGCCAGGGGACAGGCATACTCGACATCGACCGCATCCGTCGAAAAAAGGCCGTGCGAGATATCCGCATGCGCCTGATAATATTCGGCGAGAAACCCACCGGCGCAGTCCTGCTCGTGGAGTTTGATCAAAAAGGGCAGGGTGACCACCATGGAGGAACCCTCGGGTTTGGGCAGATTCCATGACCTGCTCACATCGGGAATGGCGATGCGGGAGGCGATTCGCGCCGGATAGATCACCGACAACAGCACCACGACCATGACCATAACCATCGCCCCCACCCCGGCTAAAGAGGAATAATTGGCGGTCATGCCCGCCCACATTGAGGTTCCGGCGAGAAAATGGGCGGCGACCTGAGCCGCCAGATAGCCCATCACCGAGCTGATGATGCCAAAGGCAAGGGCCTCGGCGATGAAGAGGGAGGCGACATGGGGTGGGGCAAGCCCCACGGAGGTATAGACGGCGATTTCCCGTTTCCGTTCCATGACGCTGCCCACCATGGTGTTCAAAACGATAAGGATGGCGATGATCGAGGGGATGAGCACATTGCCCATGCCGCTGTAGGAAAGAGAACTGGCCGAATAGTGCAGCCAGGTGGTATCCCCGAGTCCATGAAAGAGGAGCAGCTGGTAGCGGTCGGCAAGCCTTGCGGAAAGGGTGGCGTGGTTTGCTTGCGGATTGGGGACCAGGGCCAGGCTTTTAAGGCTCCCACCTAACTGCAGCAAGGTAGATGCCGGAATGATTATCGTTTCGTCGCCGCTGACGTGCTGGTAGCGGCTGGCCAAGCCGGCGATTTCCTGGCCGGATTCTGCGGCCTCGGCTTCAACCTCACTCAGCTCCGAGGAGGTTTCGTTGGGATAGACCACGGGGGTGAGCGGCTCGCCGTCCAGATCGGCGGCAGCCGAGTAACTCTTGCCGTCAAAAATGCCCTGTACAGTGAAGGGAATGCCCCAGAGAAGCACCTGCGGTTGTGGCGAGAGGGAGGCAATTCCCAACCCATCGGCGAGGTGGCGGGAAAGGAGAAGCTGCTGGGCAGAAGCGCCGTCCAGCCAGGAGCCTTCGACCAGGTTTTTCCCTTGGGCGGTGAGGCTCGTCTCGCCGGGATCAAGGCCCACCAAACCGGCAGCCACGGCTTCTTTATCCTTAAACCGCAGGGTGATAGCCGGTGGTCGGGTCTTGTCGGCGGTTTCCCACCACACCCGACGGGCCATCAGGGTGCCGGCGGGGAGGGTACTGCCAATTTCTGCGCTCAAGTCGGCGGGCAGAGATTTCCATTCCGGGGCCTTGAGCATAAGCCCTTGATACGGCGCCGAGTTCTTGTAGGCGACTGCACCAAGCTCGATGGCGTTACGGACGGAAGTAAAATTAAGAAGAGTATAGGTGAGGATGATCAGGGTGGCGCAGGTCAGGGTCGTGCGCACCTTGCGGCGGCGGAGATTGGAAACGCCGATGGAAAAGGCGGCGACGAATGCCCCCCAGAGGGAGATGGCCTGGGATTTGGCAACGTGGGCCTGGCGCTGCAGGCTCTGCATTTCCTGTTCAAACCTGAGGAACAGGATCATCGCTACCAGCGCCGATAAGCCGAGGATAAAAAAGGCCAGCACCACCACCAGCGGGCTGTAGGTCAACTGGAAAGCGGGGTGCACGGCATAGATGATGGCGATAAAGCCGGCGAGGAGACCGAGAAAGGAGAGGATGCGTTTGTGGATGGATACATGGGCAAAAAGAAGGCGTTCCAGGCAATAGGCGAAGGGTACGAAGAGCGCAATATAAAAGAGTACTCCGGAGAGCACGTCCTGCTGGGTTCTCTCGACGTCGTTGTAGACCCGGGCGATCAATGACAGGCTGGCCCTGGCGTGCTGATCGGCGCCGCTGTACTGGAGATTATTTCGGTCCTCCAGGGCAAGGTGCAGGTGTTCACGGGCACTTTCCAGCAAATTACGGATCCGCTGGTTGACGATCGAGTGACGTTCCAGGTTTTCAACCCGCGGGGTAACCAGGTGCATCATATCCTCAGCCGCCTGCAACGAGGTGTGGAGAATCGCCGGAGTTGCAGCGGCGAGAAATCCATGGCCGAGCGGATCTTTGGCGCTGTTGCCGAGGAGGATGAGCTTGCGCATCAGGATGGTGTCGGACAAGGTTACCTTCACCGGGGTATCCGGTTCAAGAAACAGGCTGCACAGGGTGGATTTTTTGCTGTCTATGCGGCTGAACCAATAGTGCACCGGATCGGTGTCGGTGCGTGCATCAAGGAGGGTGATCCGGGTGAGCGGATTGAGGCTACGGGCATCGCGCAGCTGGAAGAGGGTGGTTTGGCTGCAGCCGAACATGATGAGGTCGGTCTGCGCCTGGTTACGACTCAGTTTTACCCGGTAGCGCTCCTTGCCCGTCGCCGTCTTATCAATGGCCCAACTGGCCTGGTTGCTCCCGGGCGAAAAACGGTAGCCTTCAATAATCGCCTTGCCGAAGGAATGTCTCTTGTCGGCGAGCCCAGGAATACGGAATTGCCCAAGGCTGTCTACCCAGGCGAGGGAATACTGCTGGTCCTGATAGATTTGCAGCAGGACGTTATCGGCCGTCTGTTCCGGGAAGAGTTCGCCCTGGCGGAGAAAATTGGCCTGCCCGGTCAGGGTGGAAAAGCCATTCACTGCTTTGTAGGGCGGGGCGGGAAGTTTGGCGACATCCAGGGCGCGCAGCAAGCCGCGCAGCAAATCGGCCTGGAGCCGTACTTTTGGGGCGTCGACATGCTCAGGAGTATCGTAGGGCGTTCCCCAGCGCGAGCGCATGTCACCTAAGGTGGCCAAGGTAAATCCCGGGATACCCGCCAGGGCAGTCACCTCGCCGCCGAGGGCCGGTTGGTCGGGAAAGTGGTTGAACCATAGTTTGCGGCCGTTTCCCCCGAGCAGATCCAGGTAGGCTATGTCTTTCCCCGCCGCAGCCTTGCTGAGGACCGGTCGGATATGGGTAAACTGTTTGGCGCGGTTGACCGCCGGATTGAGCTGGTACAGCCAGCCGTCATCGACGCTGCCGACGGCGTTGCCGTGGCTGGAGAGGTGCAGGGACACGGCGGCGGCAATGCGCTTTTTGGCCATGAGGCTGTTCATCCGTGCCGCCGATTCCAGGGCGATGATGCGTCCCTGCAGATCCGAGGCAACCTGGTGATTGCGGTTCAGGGATGCGGGCAGGATGCGACCGACTTCCTCTTGGTCTGTCGGCGGCAGCCGGTGGAAGGCAGCTTCCCAGCTGAGACGCCGCAGGACAAGCTTCTGTTGGTCGAGAGCCTTTATTTGCTGGGCGTTGGTGTCGGTATCTTTGCGGGCCAGCCGGAGATGGGTGTTGAGGCTTTCGATTTCGTTGCGGATTTCATCTTGAATCGCTTTATGCACGAGGGCGTTTTGCTCAGGATCATCCGAACCCAGGGTGCCGCTTTCCAGCAGTTCCCTGGTAAGTAAGGTCTTTTTTGCCAGGTCTTGCATCTGGGCGAGCTGGCTTGCCAGCTCCTTTTTTGGGGAGGTCAGGGCCCAGACCGCTTCGCGCAGCCCGGCAAGATTGTTGGCATGGCCGGTTGTCGCCAGCAGGAGAACCGAGCGTTTCGGAGGGTTTGCTCCATAATTTGTCGCCAGATCAAGCAGGGTGGCGATGGAGGTGGATTCGTCGGCCCCCGGGGCGTGCCCTGGTACATAGCGGTTGGCATCAAAAAAGGCCTCAAGCAGCAGAACCTCATCGGAGAGGTCGGTATCGCTGCCGGGAATAAAGCAGAAGATATTTTGTACTGGGATATTGCTCCAGTGCGTTCGGCTTATCACGTGACTTTCCCGGCCTTCGACATTCTGCGGGTCGCCGAACTGGTCGGTAAAGCTGCGCATCGGCAGCCAGAAACGGGGGAAATCGATGGGGGTCAGTTCTTCTTTGTCGCGAAAGCGCAAGCGTGGGGCGGTATCATCGCCACGGTCAAGATAAAC
>JBBQVT010000072.1:0-19949 GCA_038211245.1 Desulfobulbales bacterium
ATTCACGAGGGCAAGATCATGGCCGATGGGCCGACCGTAGCCATCTTTCAGGATATCAATCTCCTCGCGGCAAGTCATCTGGAAAAACCCCTGCGCATGCAGGCCTGTCCCATCTGTAATTCGCAAAGGCAGGCGACCTAAACCCCATATCTATCTTGGAGAAAAGAATCAATAATTGATGTTGACCTGGAATTCCTGGAGTCGTTTATAGATGGAGCGGAGTTCGGTAATAGTCGTCCAGTTGGCGATAAAGATGGAAAAAGATTCCCGCACCTTGCTGAAGGCATTGGACACCTGCACCAGCACCCCGAGGGTGATAAGGCCGGTGAACAGCCCCGGCCCCATGATCAGATACGGGACGATGACCATCAGCTGCTCAAAGAAATTGACCCAGATATCAAAATAGCCGTAGTGCAGAAAGAGGCGATTGTAGTTGAATTTTAAACCGGTAAACAGCTCGACAATGGTCTCGGTTCGACCGTAGTTGACCTTGTCGTCCTCGGCATATACCAATTCTTTACGAAAGGCGGCTTCCACCTTCTGATTGTTATATTCAAGGCCGGGCAGTTTTATTCCGACAAACCAGGAAATCACCAAGCCACCGAGCGAAACTACCAGAGCCACCCATACCAGACTGCCGGGTACATTCTTGACTATTTCCAGATCGACTCCCTTACTCAAGGTCCAAAGAATCGGTAAAAAGGCAATAAGCGTCATGATTGCCCGTATCACCTGCAAACCGAGACTTTCAACAATCCTGGCGAAGCGGTAGATGTCCTCTTGGATACGTTGGCTCGAACCCTCAACCTCCTTTTCCACTGTTTGCCATTTGGCGATGTAGGAAAAGGTCATGGCTTCCCGCCATTTAAAGGAATAGATTCTGGTGAAATATGAGGTCAGGGTGGCGATCAATACGTAAGGGAAGGCGATTTTTGCAAACTGCTGCATGCTCAACCACAGCTCCTCCACCTTATGCTCGGTGGCCTTTTGCAGGATATCGTAAAAGCCACCGTACCATTCATTAATCTGAACGGTCAATTGCACCTGAAGAAACAATGCCACAAGCAGGGTCAAACCGCCGCCATAGGCCCAGAAAAGCCATTTTTTACTCTGGTAAAATGAACGAAACATTTTCTTTTTTCCTTAAATTCAACCTTCCGATTTGCAGCCCAATCTACGCTCCTCCTCTCTTGCCAAACAGAAGGGGCACCATACACGGTTAACGTTATTCCGTCGTCCGGTTTTCTTCCCTTTTATTCATTTCTTTAATGAGGCTTCGAGCCATGCTCGCCAAGAGGCCGACGCCAAGAATGAGAATTGCCCAAAGCAGCCATTTTTTCCAAGGCTGAGGCAGCGGCAGCGGCTGAAGGGCTTTAGCACCGCCCAGCTCTATCCGTTTGCCGAGACGAGCTGCTCCAATTACCTGGATTTTCGGTGCAATACCCGCCGCCTGCAGGATCATTTCGTTGTCGGCTCTGCCATCCTGATGTTCCAGTTTGGCGCTCCCGAAGGCGAGGAGAAAGGGTGGCGCCCCCCTGGCGACAAAAACCAGTTCGCTCGGAGTCCAACCGAGTTGCAGGATCGGAGCCTGGTGCCGAGCCCCAATCGCCGCCCCGTCCTGAAGCACCAGCGCCCGCCAGAAACGGTCGGACGTCGGTGCGAAGGTACATGGCTCGTTGCGCACCTCCGAGGCGGCTAAACTGAGGGTATAAAACACCTGCGCACAGCGCGTCCGCCATGGATCTTTGGCATTCGCCCGCGACTCTAGAACTATCCTTGCCAGAGAATTTTTGTCGAGAAAAATCATCTGGGCGCTACTTACCGGCAGAGGTGATGATGATTCATACGCTACTGTCAGTTCCTTATCGACTGTTTGGACCACCCCGTTTCCAAGCTCAGCCCATTGACGAAGTTGCAGCGACTGAATAACCTGCGACAAGCCGGTTATGTGCGTGAGAGAGAGGGGCGGCCCGTTGCCCTGCCAGGTAAGTCGCAGATATCTTTGCGGCTTGTAGGCCAAAGGCACCTTTTTTTTCTCGACCCGTTCGCCGCCATGCTGCAGATCAACCAAGGTCGCCGAGGCGATCAGTGGGCTCCAGTGCTGAAGATCATTACTGTGCTGCAGCTGTATGTTGAAGACCGAAGAATCTTGACCGCTACTCCAGTGAAACTCCAGCTCTCCGGTCGGCCATTTGAGCCCGCTGAGATCGAGGAGATATCCGCTTATTCGCCGATCACCTGGATCCTGATTCGGCGCCGCATTGATATTGACAATGGTGCCGGCGGTATTCCGGGTAACATGCATTGTCAGATCGGCTTGGCCAGTCGCCATGGTGCTCGCGTAAAGGGGAAAGAACGGAATACCCTCCTTTTGCCGCACAGTATCAGGCTCGACGGCCACATTCCGCAGCCCGTGGGGCACGACCTCCCCGGCACCGTTGAACACCCGGATATCACCAAGATCCGGGCGGAGCACCGTGCTATACGCCTCAAGCGGCAACTCCAGGCTATGGATCGGTCCAGCGTTTTCAATCTCCAGATAATAGCCGGCGACGAAATCGGCGCTGGTTACTTCTTCGGCTTGCAGGTTCCCTGGCGGCATGAGAAGGATGGTAAGTATAAGCAGATATTTCATTTTTTCTCCTCCCCTGTTTTCGGCGGTATGGGAGAGAAATAGCCGATGATGAGCATCAGCACGCCAACTACGAGAAAGGAAACAATGCGGGCAATGGTCCCCGTCCGGGAGAGATCCACAAGAAACAGTTTAACCACCACCATTCCCAGGAGAATGGCGCCAACCGCCCAAAGCGGCCTGCTTCCCCGCCGGGTCGCCCAGACCGTTATCGCCAGGGCACCAAAGCCCCAGAGTGCGGCAATGGCCGCCTGGAAAATTGCCGAATGATAAAGGGAATCGGGATAATAGGGAATCCCTGCATAAAAGTGTACGGTTCGGGCTACTATGCTATTCAGTAACAGAAAGAGCAGTATACCCACCACCCGGAGCAGGTATTTCTCCGACAGGTAACTGATTACAGAAATATCATTTTTACTCTTCGATACCCAGCGAAAGAGGGTGAGAATTGCCAGAATCCCGCTCAACTCCAAGGGATTTACCAATGGCAGGTAGGCGAGCGGTGCCGGGTCCCCGGCTACCGCAAAGGAGACGAGAATCCAGAGAACAAGACCTATAGCCGGGAATATTCCACCGACGCCCAGGTAAGAGTCACGAAATTTGCCGACCGGCCACAACGTGCCTTTCGCCAATCGCGTGACCAGGAAAAGTCCGGCAATCGGCACTAAGGCCCAGCAGATCATCGGCCAGACCGCCGACAATCCGGCTCCCTGCCCTACTGCCCAGGCCATCTCATGGCTTACGACAAAGAGCAACAGCCACAAGGTGCCAAGATGCCAGGCAATTTCCCTTCTTTTCGACCACTCTCCGGAAAAAAGGTAAAGAATGCGGTACTGAACGATAAAGGCGATACACCAGGCGCCCCAACCCCAGCCGAAAAACAGGTGCGAAGGGCCATGCAATCCAATAAAGCTGACCGGCACGAGAAGCACCATAGCCGGCAGTTGCAAAAGCAGCGCCAGATTCAACCGCGGCCATTGCAGTTTTCCGGCAACCATGCCTACCAGCACCGACGTGATGCTACAGAAAAGGAGAAAGCCGTGTACCTGTTCGCGCGCCGCAAACTGCCGGTCCGCCTCCTGTATTCCGCCCAGATACCACCAGGCAAGGCCCCAGATGAGCAGGGGCAAGGGGTAAAAGTGTTCCCATTTTTTCAGCAGGTGGCTGTAACGATCAAGGCAAAAACTTGAAACAAGGGCTGCAAGTGCCAAAAACAGGCAACCGAGGAAGTACCTGTTGGCAAAAGGCAGGGCGGCGAGGGGATACCATACCGAATCAACAAAAATAAATGCCGCCGTCAATTGCAGCAGCAGTCCGAAATGACGGGCAAGAAGCCTTTGCTGTTTTGCTCCGACCCACACCATACCGGCACCCTCAAGGGCCCAGATTGAAGCCGACCAGTGGCCGTCGAGAGCAAGCGGGATGGCCAGACTGCCGAAAACCACACCAAGGGCAAGGAAGGTTTCGCAGAGAAGATGCATCGATTCGCTGAGCCTGTGCCATAAAAAAATCGCCAGCGACAGATAAAAAATGGCGAAACCAAGAGCCGACAAGGCCATACCAAATCCCATGTCGCGGACGAGAAAATACTGCAGGCCGGAGGCCACCAGCGGCAGACCGAAGACCAGCGGTCCATCGATAACGCCCCGAAGTTTGAGCGGTTGGCGATGCGCAAAAAGAATAGAGATCAGCACATAAAAGACGAAGAAGAGCAGCAGGAAGGGTTCCGTTGTGGCGAAGTGCTCCGGCCGGTATCCGGAACTGCCCCACAAGGTGCCAATGGCAAAGGTAAAAACAAAACCGATGAGATTGAGTTCGCGCCACGATTTCGCCCAGGCAATACCGAAAATCCCGGCATTAAGGAGAGCATAATAGGAAAACAACATAACGTGGCTGCCGCCGGCCGTGGACATCAGCACCGGTGCGAGAAAGCCACCGATAATCCCGAACACCGCGAGCGCTCCGGCATCCTGAAGAACTGCCAGCAGGCAGGACAGTCCAACCAGTCCGACCATGACCGCCAAGGCGAAAACCATGGGTAGCAGGCCGTAAAGCTTGGCGGCGCCGAAAACAACGAGATAGAGGATACCGACTCCGCCGCCCTGCAGGACGAGACCGTAGCCGGTTTTGCTATGGCGCAGCCACCAGCCGGTTGCGAGCATCGCCAGACCGCTAAGAGCCACACCAACGAGGCGCAGCTCAAGAGACACCATATTGCGTTGGGCTGCGTATTTCAACAAAAAGGCAACGCCAAAAAAGACGATGACCACGCCTATTTTTAAAACTACGTTGCCGGTACTGAAAAAATCTTTGATCTTCGTATACAACACGGCAGCACCTTGGCCGAGCAAGGCAAAAAAGCGGTCAACAAAGGTTGTCGGTCGGTTGATATCCGTTGCCGGCCCGGGAAAGACTGTCGGCCCAGTTGCGGCGGATAGCGGTTTCGGCCGCTGCTCCCCGGCATTGGCCTTGGGTCGCTGGGTGGGGGGTGCCACTGGCCCAAAAACAACCTCCGGCTCATCCTCTTTGACTTGCTGCACCTTGCCGGGCGCCTTATTTTCGAGTACCGCAAGACGCCTGCGCAAGGAAAAGACCTCTGCGGTCAAAGCCCCGACTGCACAACCTAACAGTGCACTGCTGAACCCGAATTGCAGCATTACCAGAAAACCAACCACCACTCCCAGGATCAGATGCATTGTCGCCTTCCTTCTCTTTGACGGTTAATTTCCCTCAGCCAATGAGATCGGCCGCCTCTCTATCCCCGGGCAATCCCCGTTGCTGCAGATAAGTACGAATTTTTTCCTTATCTGCAATCGATTTTTTCTGGGCCAGATTGGCCTTGGCCGACAATGACTCAATTCGCACCGCAACAACTGCACAACGGGCAACGGCCGGAGTAGCGGCAGTGATTGCGGCAAAACCCGGATCGTTTTCATGGCAGGCCATGAGGGCGTTGAGGGCTTCCACCTTTTCAGTTACATCGACAATGATTTCCGCCCGACCACGAATAACCACAGACTGATAAAATTGTCCCACATCGCAAACCGACATACTCGCATCATAGCCGGTGTCAAGATAGGCAAGAGGTCGGTCTACGGCAAAACAAACTTTCGGATCTCTCTGTACATTGTCGAGTTTTTCGCCCTGCAAGGCACAATGAAAATAGATCGATCCTCGCAGGTAAACATAATTCACCGGGGTGATGTAGGGATAGCCGTCCTGCCCGATGGTCGCCAGCCTGCCGATTCTCGACCCGAGCAAGATTGCTCCAATATCCTTCTTGTCGGCTACCTCGTTGAATTTTCTGCGCATTTTTCGTTCCTTATTGGCCAATTCATCTATACGAATAATATTTTTACCTTTCCACCTTTGCTACTTCCACAACTGGAAAATCTCGGCGATTCCCCGGCGGGCAAGACCGGTTATGGCCATATAGTCCGCATCGGAAAAGGGTTTGTTTTCGGCGGTGGCCTGGATCTCTATCCACCGACCATCCCCGGCCATGACAAAGTTGGCATCGGTTTCAGCGGCAGAATCCTCGGCATAATCGAGATCAAGGAGCGGCGTGCCACCAACAATTCCCGCAGAGATAGCCGCCACCGGCAAAATTTCCGGGAGTTTATCCAGCTTCTTCTCGGCAACCAGCTTTTGCAAGGCATCGCGCACCGCCAGTGCCGCACCGGTAATCGAGGCGGTCCTTGTACCGCCGTCGGCGTTGATCACATCGCAATCAACCCGCAGGGTACGCTCGCCGATTGCAGCCAGATCGACCATCATTCTGAGGCTTCTGCCGATCAATCGTTGAATTTCCATGGTGCGCCCCGACTGCCCCTGGGTTTCGCGGCGATAGCGACTGTTGGTGGCACAGGGAAGAACGCTATATTCGGCAGTGATCCACCCACGCCCGCTATTCTGCAAAAAAGGGGGCACCTTCTCTTCAATTGAGACTCCGCAGAGCACATGGGTGTTGCCCATGCGGATCAAAACCGAGGCGTCAGCCTGGTATTGCACGCCCCGCTCAAGTGTTAATGGCCTGAGACAGTCGTGCTGTCTGTTGTTGCTTCTCATAGGTTCTCCATTTATTGTTCACCATCCCGCAACACGCTTCTGCCAGTTGTGACGAATCGATTAAGAATGTCTTTCGACCAGCAAGCTCCCTTCAGGCCTAGCACAATGCAAATCAAGACGATATTCCTGTCGCTCTTTTCATATACTTTTCCATGGGCTGCAACCATTTTTTCTCTCTACGGCGATATATCGCTGGAAAAAGAATCTCTATATTAATCCGACTTTTTGCAAATCACTCGAAGCTCTTGCAACCCTTTAAAAACAAATAAAGGGTTACAGGAAAAACCCTGTAACCCTTTATTTATCTGCTGGTGCGAAGGGAGAGACTCGAACTCTCACACCGTAAGGCGCCAGATCCTAAGTCTGGTGCGTCTACCAATTCCGCCACCCTCGCAAGCAACGTCGAATTCACAATTATTTTTAGCGGCAATGAGAGCAGAAACCATTGCAGTGCATCGTCAATAAGTAATTCACTCAGGAAAAACCGTCAAGCCCAGAGGGTCTGTTATCCCGATCCACGGTTGAAAAAGTTGTTATCAATACCATCTTGGGCGTAGGGTTACCATATATTTTTCCATTACTCATATTTTTCTCTCGACAGCCCTGGGTGTACCTCCTTTGGTCCTCATAGGGATCTTGCGAAAATTACCGAGAGTGTCTAATATACTGCCCAACGGTGCATTGTGTCTTACTTTTAAAACTTAACATCTTACGAGGACTTATGAAATTATCCAGAATGTATGTATGCTGCATGGCAACCCTTCTCATCGGCTCAGGCGCCAATGCTGCCAGCATGCCGGATGCAGGACAGGACAAAAAAGTTGATTGGAAAACACAACAAACTTGGCCTACTACAGGGAAAATCCTTGCCATGGTCAACTCCCTTGACGGAAAATTTGTTTTTTTCCTGAACGACAAGCAACAAGTGCAAATCTTCAACAACCAAGGACAACTCCAGGGCAATATTCCAGTTGAAGAAGGTGTCTCGGCGATCGACATTTCACCAAAAGGAGAATCACTCTATCTTGTCAACAACACCACTAAATCTTTCACTGCAGTGGCAGTCTCCTTTATTCTTGATATTGATACAACCGATGCCCCATTCAAAGGTCCTGGTGACGCCCCCGTTACCATCGCCCTGTTCACTGACTTTGAATGTCCGTATTGTCGCCAAATAATCCCGCTTCTTGATGAAGTCTTGGCAAAAAACCCGAAAAATGTCAAACTCTCCTTCAAAAACATGCCATTGAAAATGCATAAGCTTGCCGAACCCTGCGCCAAGGCAGCTCTTGCCGCCAACGAGCAAGGTAAATTCTGGCCATTTCATGACCGGCTTTTTGCCGAACAGAAGCTTACTACAGAGACCATCAAGAAGACCGCTGTCGACTTGCAACTCGATATTGCCCAGTTTGAAAAAGATATGCAATCAGCAAAAATCCAGGACAAACTACAAAAGGATATGATTGATGCGCAGAATGCCGGCGTGACCGGAACGCCGACGATTTTCATCAACGGCCGGATCCCACAACAACGCAACCTTGAAGGATATCAGGCGATAATTGACGACGAACTGCAAAAACTTGGGAAAAAGCAATAACAGCATGGATGTCAATCTCACCGAGAGGGAGCTTACCTTCGTCGACAACGCCAAGGCCTGTTGCCTCTACGGTGCGCTCAACAAAAACCTCCAGGCTGTTGAAAAATGTTCGGGTGTTACAATTCATGCCAGGGGAACGAACCTGCGCCTGGTTGGTATGGCGCACGCAGTGGAGCTCGTGGCCGATCTTCTCACCCAACTCTACGAGGTGATAGCCCGCGGGTACCCGATTTACAGCTCCGACTTTGCCTTCGGCTTGAGAATCCTCGAGTCGACCCCCAAAGCACGACTCGACAAAATCTTTCTCGATAAGGTGTATGTGACAACCCAAAATCGGGTAGTTTCTCCGAAGACCAGGAACCAAAAAATCTATATCGATGCCATCCGCGACCATGATATCGTTTTCGGCATAGGTCCGGCCGGCACCGGCAAGACCTATCTGGCCGTGGCCATGGCCGTATCGGCCTTGACCGCCGGTCAGATCAAAACCATCATCCTCACCCGCCCGGCTGTCGAAGCCGGTGAAAAGCTCGGTTTTCTCCCGGGCGATGTGGCCCAGAAGGTCAACCCCTATCTTCGACCTTTACATGACGCCTTAAACGATATGCTCGGTCCGGAAAAGGCCCGCGATCTCATCGAACAGGGAATTATCGAAATTGCCCCCCTCGCCTTCATGCGCGGGCGAACCCTCAGCAATGCCTTTATCATCCTCGACGAAGCCCAGAATACAACGCGGGAACAGATGAAAATGTTTCTCACCCGGATCGGCTTTGATTCCCGGGCGGTGATTACCGGGGATACAACCCAGGTAGATCTGCCGATAAAGAATCAATCCGGCTTGCTGCAAGCGAGAAAGATTCTCGGCAACATCGACGGCATCAAATTCTGCTCCTTTTCCAAGGAAGACGTGGTCCGCCACCCTTTGGTCCAACAGATTATCAACGCTTACGAAAAACAGTAAAGGTTTTCGCATGCCGACACAGCTTACCAGCCATTACCAGCGCGCCGGGCACCGTGTACAGGCGAGGAAATTCATCCATCTTGCCGACCGACTCCTTAAGGAATGCGGCGTGAGCGATTATAGCCTCAGCATCCTCCTGGTGCACGATGCAGAAATCAGCCGAATCAACGACCAATACCGCAATAAAAACCAACCGACCAATGTCCTCTCCTTCCCTTTTGCCGATGGCGCCGACGCATCGCTTGCCGCGCTGCCGATAAAGGAACTGGGCGACATCATCATCTCGGTTGACACCGCCCTTCGGGAAACACTTGTTTACCGCCAGTCCTTTCACGAACGTATGACCCGGCTGTTGATTCACGGTCTGCTGCACCTGCTCGGCTATGACCATGAACGTTCATCGGGCGAAGAAGAAAAAATGCTGGCCAGGGAAAATGAACTGCTCGGCAAGATAAACAATCACAGGAGAACCACAATGACCAGACTCGCCATTAACGTCGATCATGTTGCCACCATCAGACAGGCACGCGGCATCAATGAACCCGATCCGATTACCGCCGCAGCAATCTGCGAACTGGCCGGGGCGGCGGGAATCGTCGTCCATCTGCGCGAAGACCGCCGCCATATCCAAGACCGCGATGTGATTTTGCTGCGCCGGACGATAAAATCGAAACTGAATCTGGAAATGGGCGCGAACAAGGATATTATAGCCATTGCTCTGGATCTCAAACCGGACCTCATCACCTTGGTACCGGAAAAACGCGAAGAGCTGACCACTGAGGGTGGCCTTGATATCATTTCGCAAAGCAAGAAAATCGCCAAGGTTATCGAAAAAATGGCTAAGGCTTCGATTCCGGTCTCCCTCTTCCTCGACCCTGACCCCAAGCAATTGGCGCTTGCCAAAGAGATCGGCGCGACCTTTGTCGAACTGCACACCGGCCGCTATTGTGACGCCACCAGCGAAAGTATGCGTGAGCATGAATTTGAACTCCTGGCGGCGGCCGCCGAAGAAGGCGACCGAATGGGTCTCAGGATGTGCGCCGGACATGGCCTGAACTACCACAACACCGCGCCCATTGCCGCCCTCGACACCATCGAAGAACTGTCCATCGGTCATGCGATTATTGCTCAGTCGATCTTTACCGGCCTGGACAAAGCGGTACGTGATATGCTGGCCATAATCCGTCAGGCGGATATGCTGCTCTGATGCATATCCGCGGCGGCCAACTTTTCTTTAAAATTACCAGCAAACTGTGAGCCGATCTGGATTGACAACGGCAAAGGTGATATGGTAAAAGCAACCAACTCAGCGTGCCTGGATGGTGGAATTGGTAGACACCCGAGACTTAAAATCTCGTGCACCTTGTGTGCGTGCCGGTTCGATCCCGGCTCTAGGCACCAGTAAAATCAAGGGTTGAAAGGAATATGTAAATATTCTTTTCAACCCTTTTTTAGCATGCTGAGATCACAGAGGACGACGCTGATTTGTTAACCGTCTATGCCGGCACAAAAGCAAGGACAACCGTGACATTATCCTTGCCACCAGCGTCGTTGGCCATGTTGACGAGCATTTCGGCCTTCAGGTCGAGGGGTGCATCATAGGCGAGGACCGGCTGCATCGCATTGTCCTCCACCATGCCGTGTAAACCGTCGCTGCAGAGGAGAAAGATATCACCCGGTCGCAGGTCGCCGCAGCTGAGATCGACAGCCATTTTTTCAGAGTTGCCCACCGCCCGCAGAAGAATGTTGAGCAACCGGCTGTTTCGTGCTTCTTGCTGACTAAGCAGCCCCTGGTCGATCTGGCTCTGCACCAGCGAATGATCTTTAGTTAATTGTGTGAGAGCACCATCGCGGAAGAGATAGGTGCGGCTGTCGCCGACGTGTCCCAGGACAAACCTGTCCCGGCAGAATGTGAGGATTTCGGCGGTACAACCCATTCCGGCAAAGGATGGATTGGCTTCGGCGTAGGCTAGGATTCTGGCGTTCGCCAGGTCGAAGGCCGACTTAACCCGGGATGATCCTTGTTCCTCAGTAAGTTCGGTCTGATCGTGAAAAATCGCGGACACCGCTTCAAGAAACAGCGCACTCGCCAGTTCTCCCCCGGCTTGCCCACCCATGCCATCGGCTACCATGCAGAAATGGCAGGCAGCATTAACGGCGCAGGTATCTTCGTTGTTGCGGCGTCGCAATCCCCTATCCGTTTTGCTGCAGACAATCAACCGCGTGCCCATGTCCATACCAATATGCAGGAGGATAAAGAAACCAATCTGTCGAGCAGGCTACCAATAGCGATTTTCCCCTGTCCATTGTGAGCATTGCTGCTCCGGGTGTTAACCATTTTTCAGAGAGGACAGTCCCCGTTGTTGACGGGGAAGAGAAATCAGTAAAGATGCTCCTCGAAAATCGAAGTGAGTGTGTTATTATAGTCGGTGCAATGCTTCGATGCGAGGGAAGAAAGACAATATTTGTCCATGATCGGCGATTCATTACAAAACCTCGGAAGAAATATACACTGCTTGATCGCATTGGCATGGGCGGCATGGCCGAGGTGTTCAAAGGCAAATTGTTGGGTGCGGAAGGCTTTGAGAAGGTCGTCGTCATCAAAAAGCTCTTGCCCCAGTTTACCCGGGATGCCGAGATCGTTTCCCATTTTATCGCCGAAGCCAAGCTCGCGGCCCTGTTGCAACACGAAAATATTGCTCATATCTACGACTTCGGCGAACTTGACGGCAGCTATTTCATCGCCATGGAATACCTCGTCGGCAAGGACCTGCATACCGTCATGCAGCGGGCAAAAGAGCTGAATCTCCCCATGGGGATCCCTCAATCCCTCTTCATCACTTCCAAAATTTGCGAGGCCATGGAATATGCCCATGCCCCTCAAGGATCAACGCCTTCAACCGCTGCATCTCATCCACCGGGATCTCAGCCCGCACAACGTGTTCATTACCTGCGAGGGACGAGTTAAAATCATCGATTTCGGCATTGCCAGGGCGGACCTCTTCGATAATAAAACCAAAATGGGGGTGGCGAAAGGTAAGATTTCCTACATGTCGCCGGAACAGCTCACCGCGGAAAAGGTGGACCACCGCTCGGATATCTTTGCCATCGGCATCCTGCTCTACGAGATGCTCAGCGGCAAACGCATGTACAGCGGCGATACGGCGACGCTGATCCGCAAATGCATGGGCGTGGAATATGAAAGATTGGATGTGGTGCAACCCGGCCTGCCGACGCCGCTCTATGCAATCCTCGACAAAGCCCTGGCAAAGGACGTGACCGGGCGGTACCAAGGGTGCGGCGAAATGCTCTCCGACATTGAGGATTTTCTCTTCAGTATTGAGAGACGACCGAGTGCCCATCTGCTTGAAGACTCTATGCGCCGGCTGTTTGCAAACCAACAGGTGATCGGCATGCAAAGTCCCGCTGCCGGAGAGATTATAGGGACTGCAAACCATCATGAAAATTGGCGAGAACCGGTGGAGGTGACGGTACTCCTCAAGAGCCGGTCACCACCTCACCCATCGCCACCGAGCTTGCCCGTTGGCGATGGGTCTTCAGAAAACACAGAGCAGGGTCCTCCGACGCAAGTGGTGCCGCACAACCGTCCGGGCTTCGCTCAACTTCTGGCCGCCGTCGGCGTATGTACCCTTTTTGCAGTTGTTTTCTTCATCTGGTCTCAGCTCAGGACAGACCGGGGGCAAAACGTTGACGCACCCTTGCAGGTTCCGGCGGAAAGTGCCGACACCCAGAAGGAAGCGGCACCGGCAGAACAGCCACCGCCGACAACACTGCCTGGGCAGCCGGAAGCACCACAGGACGAGGCCGGCAAGCTTCTCGAAGAGGCGGCAGAGATCCTCGGTAGAAAGCAACCCACCATCTCCGACCTGGCAATCGCCCTCAGCTTATACCACAGGGTGCAGGAAACCCAGCCGGATAATTAGGGAAGCCAACACCGGCATCGCCCGTATCGGCGAATATCAGCGGAATGCGACGGAAGAGGCGATGAAAGGCGGTAATTTCCCCCAGACACAGAAAAATGCCGCCAAAGGATTATTTACCGCGCCGAAAGATAACCGGTTTCTCTCGCTTCAGGGGGTGGTCGGAGAGCAGCGGCAGAAGATGATTCACTCGCTGGCCGTTAAAGCTGAGCAGGCGATGGAGAGCAACAACCTAACGACTCCGCCAACAACCGACGGCGAAATTTTCCCCAAAAAAGAAGAATCAGCCAAATAGTTTCTTAAGTAATCGGGCAAAAAACGATTGTTCTTGCAGCGGATCGGCTTTCATGCCTTTCTGAGTTTGTTCGGAAGGTGTGCCCGCTGTTTTTTGGGGCATATCCCGGTAAGCGTTGATATTAAAAACCCGGGTCTTGGCGACGTCGTAATCATCCTCGGCACTGGGACCGGCTTTGATGCTTTCCGGGTATTCGAAGATCAGTTTGTGCGTGCCTATCAGAATCACATCATTATGCCGGAGATTATGCAGGGTGACCTGTTGCTCGTTGACAAACGTGCCGTTCGTGCTGCCCTGATCCCTCAATACAAAAGTTGTTGCTACCGCTTCGACACGTGCATGACTGCCGGAGACCGCCGGATTATCAATAACGATGTCATTGCTGTGTTTCCGACCGATTGTCAAGGATTGCCCCGGGGCAATGGCTGAAACACGTGCCCCTCCCTACGGGACAACAATAACCTTGAGCGTCCCCGTGGGTTCAGCCGCCGTCTTGAACGCCGCGCCGATCTCGGCAAGGGGATACCTATGGGTGATCATGTCGTCAACCGCTACCGCACCGGTCCGCAACAACTCCATTGCCTGACGGTTATCAAGCGGGGCCGCGCCGTAACAGGTTTTGAAGCTGATGTCGTTGCGCCAGTAGTGGTTAAAGTCGATGGCCATGGTTTCGCCCGGTTTGCCGACGGCAAAAAAGAGCAGAGTGCCACCACGATCAACACTTCTGAGCGCCGCTTCCGCTGCGGCCATCGCCCCGGTGCAGATGATGGCCTTGTCGGCCAGACGGCCGTTGTGCTTTTCGACAAATGCCGGAACATCGGCATTGGCCGAGACAACAAAATCGGCACCGGCCTCTTTGGCCATCGTCAGACGGTAGTTGTTGATATCGCAGACAATAACAGTTCCAGCGCCAAGGGCCTTCGCCAACTTAACAAAAAGGATACCGGCCAATCCGCTGCCGTAGATCACAACGCTGTCGCCGGGTGTGAGATTAATTGTTCGATAGGCGCGCACCACCGTGGCCAACGGCTCGATGAAGGTGCCGGTTTCGTAACTCATGCTGTCAGGCAATTTCAGCATGCCGGTGGCAACACTGCGGCCGGTGACCCGGAGGAACTCGGCAAAACCACCGGGTGCAAAGTTATTCTTCTCTTGAAAAACCACACAGGCAGTGTTGTGCCCGGAAAGGCAGTAGTGGCACTCGTCGCAAGGGACGTGATGGGTGGCAAAGACCCGATCACCCTTTTTCCACTGTCGGACATTTTTGCCGGTCTCGACAATCTCGCCGGTAAGTTCGTGACCGAGCACCAGAGGAGCACGCTTAATGCGGTACCACTCCATGAGGTCGCTGCCGCAGATCCCGCCGGCAACAACCTTTATGAGGACGTCATCTTCGCCTACGGTCGGTACTGACTGCTGTTCCAGGCGAACGTCGCTATTGTTGTAATACATGCCGACATTCATCGGTTTTTCAGCTCCGTATAGAGTTCAAAGGCTTGGACGGCGCTCATGTTTTCGTGCACAACTTTGCGAACGGCAGTGATCATCGCTTCGGGAGCGTCCGACTGAAAAATATTGCGTCCCATGTCAACACCGGAGGCACCGGCATCAATGGCGTTGCGGGCCATGGTGAGGGCTTCGAATTCGGCAAGCTTTTTGCCTCCGGCAATGATGATCGGCACCGGACAGGCAGCAACCACCTTGTCGAAGTCGTCACAGAAGTAGGTCTTGATGATTGCCGCACCGAGTTCAGCCAGCATGCGCGAAGCAAGACCGATATAGCGGGAATCGCGGGCAAGATCTTTGCCGACGGCGGTAACCCCGAGAACCGGCATGCCGTAGCGCATCCCCTCATCGACCAACCTGATCATGTTGTTGATGGTCTGGGTTTCGCACTCGCCACCGACAAAAACCTGGACGGCGACCGCACTGACATTCATGCGCAGAGCATCTTCCATATTGACGGCGATCTGCTCGTTGGAGAGATCCTTGAGAATGCTCGGACCACCGCTGGCACGCATCACCACCGGGTTGCCCGATTCGGGATTAATAACCGAACGGAGAATGCCACGGGTACACATCAGGGCATCGGCGAAGGGAACCAGGGGTTTTATAGTGACATCAATACGCTCAAGACCGGTGGTTGGACCTTGAAAGTAGCCATGATCGATGGCGAGCATCACGGTTCTGCCGCTTTTCGGGCTGAATATCCGGGCTAAACGGTTGCGGAAACCCCAATCGTAGCCACTGGAACCCTTGAGGAAGAAGGTATCGTTTTTTTGAGGGGTATCGAGGAAATACTCTTTGCGTTTTTCGGACAGATCATGTTCGGCCATGGTGGCTCCCTCTGGATAAATGATTTACATAGTTATCGATGACCGGAGCAGAATACAAGACGATTTTCCTCTAAGCAAGGTAAATGGCGTTCAGATTATCCGAAAAACTCCGGGTGGTTCTGGGCAATATTCTATTTTTTCCCTGCACTGCAGCACGCGGTATTGAAGTATCGACAGATGTTCCGTCCTTCAGAGAGCTATTTCTGGCCTGATCAGGAGAGTTTTGATCGGAACCAAAAGGAGAAATATACGAGGAGGTAGACCTGCTCGATATTCAGATCCGGATAACCACTGGGCAAGATTCAGAGGAGATATGTTGACTCGTGGAATCCGGGAAAGTATACGGAAGTGGCTGTCCCTCGCGGTCGATCACTGAAAAAAGCCGACGTCGCCAAGGCCCTCCTCGACTGCGATGTGTTCATCAATATTCCTATCGCCAAAGACCACACCGAACTTGGATTTACCGGCACCATGAAGAAAATGATGGGCGTAACCTCTTCAACCACCAACATGTTTTTTGACCACGGTTCAGAAAAGCTCTGCCGGTGACGCTGATCGGCCAAGACGCGGAGGAGGCAACCGTGCAAGGCGTTATCGCACCGGCGGAAGCTGTAGCCGCCCGGATCACGCAAACGGGGGCGCGACCGGAAGGAAATTCACCGGTCATACCCGGCAAAGAAATCAGCAGACGATGGTTGACCGCAAACAAGAGTCACTTATAATCAAGCAAACGGGTTGGCATATCGCCATCGTCACCGGGCCGGATGCGGAAAATGTTAATGCAACCTCGGAGGTCTTGGTTGCAAAGATGAATCGTTGTAAAATCAGGAGGAATCCATGGACCGTCGAAATTTCATGAAAAAGGCCATCGGCACCACCATCGTTGCCGGATCAACCGTGGCCTTTGGCGACTACGCCAAGTTGTTTGCCGCAGCCGGTGATTCTCCGCCGGTCTTCGACCTTGTCGCCGTCAAAGGTGGTGAACCGGAGGTGATGTTCGACAAGGCCATTGCTTCACTCGGCGGGATAGGGGCGTTCGTCCCCAAGGGCAGCAAGGTCCTGGTGAAGCCGAATATCGGCTGGGACGTCACCCCGGAGCGCGCCGGCAACACCCACCCGAAACTGGTGGCGCGGATTGTCGAGCAGTGTCTTGCCGCCGGTGCCAAGCAAGTCTCGGTCTTCGATCATACCTGCGATCCTTGGGCGCAATGCTACAGGAACAGCGGTATCGAGCGGGCGGTGAAGGATGCCGGCGGGCGGATTGTCTCCGGCGACAGCGAAGGCTACTACCAGAAGGTCGTCGTGCCGAAGGGCAAGCGGCTCACTGAGGCCAAGGTGCACGAGCTGTTCTTGGACGCCGATGTCTTTATCAACGTGCCGATACTCAAGCATCACAGCTCGTCGATGGTCACCGTCGGCATGAAAAACCTGATGGGCGTGGTATGGGATCGCGGCTTCTGGCACCGCAACGACCTGCATCAGTGCATCGCCGATTTCGCCTCGTACCGCAAACCTACGCTTACCGTGGTCGATGCCTATAACGTAATGAAGCAGAACGGCCCGCGCGGGGTATCCACCGGCGATGTCGTGGCGATGAAATCGCTGATAATCTCACGGGACTTCCTGGCCGCCGACGTCGCCGCGGCAAAGGTCTTTGGCGCAGAGCCCGGCGATATTCCGCATATTCAACTGGCAGCGGAGATGAATCTTGGCCGGATCGATCTGAACGGACTGTCGATCAACCGCATCAAGCTGTGACATTATGCGGCTGCACCGGTTAAAGGCCCTTCGCGTCGGCGTGGCGCTGGTCTTCTTTACGCTGATTGCGCTGGTGTTTCTTGATTTCCACAACCACGTCGTGCCGGCCATCGCCCAGGGACTGCTGTATCCACAGTTCGTCCCGTCGTTGCTGCAGTACGTGCATACAGCAGCTCTCGGGGCGACCGGATTTATCGTCGTGGTACTTCTCACCCTGCTCTTTGGTCGGGTCTATTGTTCAACCCTTTGTCCCCTCGGAACACTCCAAGACGTGATGCGCTTCGTGGTCCGGAGGAAACAGAAGCGGCCCGGCTTCCAGTTCTCCGAGCCACATAATGGCCTTAGGTATTCCATCCTAGTTTTGACGGTTCTGCTACTGCTTTCGGGCAGCGGCCTTCTTCTCAACCTTCTTGATCCGTTCAGCAGCTTCGGCCGGATCTCCACAAACCTGTTTCGCCCCGTTGTTCTTTTCTTGAACAACCTCGCGGCGGTGATCCTTGAACAGTGGGGGCTGTACACCCTTCCCCGGGTGCGCTGGGCGGTATTTGCCTCGGGCGCCACCAGCGTATCCATGGCGACGCTGCTGCTTGTCGCCTGGCTTGCCGCAACTCGCGGCCGTTTATACTGCAACACGGTTTGCCCGGTGGGCACGCTGCTTGGGATTTTTGCCAAAATCTCCCGGCTGCGAATCACCATCGACCAGGATAGTTGCAAGGGCTGCAAAGTATGCGAGGATGTGTGTAAGGCAGGCTGCATCGATTCTCGGCAGAAAACGGTGGACAGCAGTCGCTGCGTCAGCTGTTACAATTGCCTGGCGGTTTGTCAAAGAAATGGACTGCGATTCGAGAACAAATGGCGAAGGCGCCCCCCGACGGTCCAGCCGAACCAGGAGCGGCGGCAGTTTCTTGTCAATTCCGGTGTATTTCTTTTGGGGCTCGCAGGCGCCCCCGAGCCAACCAAAGTGATCATCCAGAGCAAGCCGACGACAATCCCTCCGAAGGTGCTGTGTCCGGTCTCGCCGCCAGGCTCCGGCAGCATCGCCAATTTCACCGCCACCTGCACGGCCTGCCATCTCTGCGTCAGCGCCTGTCCGTCGCGAGTTCTCGTACCTTCACTTTTTGAGTTCGGCCTCAATACAATCATGCAGCCGCGGATGAACTTTGACAGCGGCTACTGCAACTACGACTGCACCATCTGCTTGAGCCTTTGTCCGAGCGGTGCCATCTTGCCGCTGGGCGTGGAACAGAAAAAGCGCACCCAGCTTGGCGTCGCCAAGTTCATCAAAGAAAACTGTGTGGTCTTTACCGACAACACGACCTGCGGCGCCTGTTCCGAACATTGCCCGACGAAGGCGGTGGATATGGTTCCCTATGCCAACCCGGCAAATAAAGACCTGAAGATCCCGGAGATGAAACCGGACTACTGTATCGGCTGCGGCGGTTGCGAGCACGCCTGCCCCACCAAGCCTTACAAGGCGATTTTCGTGGACGGTAACCCGGAGCACAAGCTCGCGCAGAAACCGGTGGTCAAAAAGATCGATGCAAGGGTTGATACCAACGAGGATTTTCCGTTTTGAAAAAATAGGAAAAAATAGGGACAGCGACCATTTTATATATTGACTTCTATTCCGCTGTGTCAGTACGATCCAACCATACTGAAATTTTAATTGGCTTTTGTGATCGGAAATATCCTTGAACATATTGCAAATGACTTAAGGCAATGGTTATGCTCGAATTTTTAAAAGGCCTGGACAAGGATCTCCGCGATGCCTTGCTGGCACAGCTTCGCAATCTATGGACTCACGCATCCACTGCGCTTGAAGGCAACACCCTAACCCTTGGTGAAACGGCCTTTGTGCTGGAAGAAGGTCTCACCATTTCCGGTAAGCCCTTAAAAGACCATATAGAAGTTACAGGACACGCCCGCGCCATCGATCTGGTTTATCGTCTTACAGAAAAGGGTGTCGACCTTATGGATTGCGACCTGTTCACTCTTCACCAGGCCGTGCAGACAGAGCCAATTGTCGATGTTTATAAGCCGGCGGGTGCCTGGAAGGTTGAACCGAACTCAACTGTGATTGTTGATGGCAACAAGCAGATAATTTTCGAATATGCCTCGCCAAAAGATGTTCCTGCGCTGATGAAGGCGTGGCAGGAGTTCTTTGCCGGAATTAACAAGAAAATAGCTCTAGATAAGGAAAATGCTCTATCATGCTACGCTGAATTGCATGCAGCTTTTGTCAGAATTCACCCTTTCTGGGATGGCAATGGTCGAATGGCCAGGCTCCTTGCTAATATTCCTGTCCTCAAAGCGGGCTTCCCACCGATTATTATCCCGAAAGAACGCCGCAGGGAATATATC
>JBBQVT010000073.1:0-19910 GCA_038211245.1 Desulfobulbales bacterium
GTGGCCTTTCGTGAACGGCAAAGAGACCCGCTGGCGCTTTAATCCGAAACATGATCCGGCTTGCAACAACGGTAAAGAGTTCCACTTCTACGGCAAAAAGGACAATCGTGCCTGGATCTGGGCCCGCCCCTATGAACCGGCGGCCGAATCCCCGGACAACGAGTATCCCTTCTGGCTCAATACCGGCCGGGTTATCGAACACTGGCATACCGGCACCATGACCCGGCGCATCCCGGTCCTCCACAACGCCGTGCCGTCGTCGTATGTCGAATTGAATCCGGAAGACGCAGCTGAGCTTGGAGTGGTGAATGGCGAAAGGGTGAAGATCATCTCCCGCCGGGGCGAGATCACCATCCCGGCGCAGATCAACGGCCGGGGCGTACCGCCGCGGGGCATGGTGTTCGTGCCGTTTTTTGATGAAAGCTATCTTATCAACGAGGTCACCTTGGACGCCTTCTGTCCGATTTCCAAGCAGCCGGACTACAAAAAATGTGCCGTGAGACTGGAGAAAGCATGATGAAACGACATAAACAGAGGAACAGGTGGGTGGTGACCGCCGCCGCACTCTGTTGCCTGGCAATCATCCATTTTGCCGGGGACAGGGCTGTTGCCGCCGGAGTCGGAAACGAGGATTTTGATCATCAGAGCGGCAAACTCTATAAAGCCTACGATGCGGTTCCGGAACCTTACCTGGCGGTCGATTCCGGGGATAGGAACCTGGCCGGCTTTTATGAACTGCGCCAATATCTCGGCTCGCCGCCGCGCATTCCCCATCCGGTCGACCTGACCTTTAAAGGCAATAACACCGACTGTCTGGCCTGCCATGCCAAGGGGGGCTATAGTGCTGAGTTCGGCAAATATGTCCCGGTGACGCCGCATCCGGAAAACAGCCTCTGCTACCAGTGCCACGCCCCGAAGGTGACGGATGCCACCTTTGTTCCGAGCACCTGGCAATCGATTAGACCGCCGCGTCTCGGCCTATCGTTTTTGGCCGGTGCGCCGCCGTCGATTCCGCACAGTCTGCAGCTGCGGGAAAACTGTATTGCCTGCCATACCGGTCCCGGTGCGGTTGGGGAAATCCGTGTCGCCCATGCCTCCCGGGGCAATTGTCGGCAGTGTCATGTGCCGGCTGTGCAGCAGGAATCTTTCAGCGAATTCCGGAGAAAATAAACACGAGGCAAGGGGCGGACTACTATGCATACATTGATGAATCGGACGGCCAGGTGGGTGGGCGGCAGTATCGTGTTGATCCTGGCGTTCTTCCTGCTCAATGCCGGCACTGGGTCGGCGAGTGAAAAAAAATCCTTTCTCGACACGGTAAAGACCGTCGATGAACCGTTTGACAACCGTTCCGTGCACCAGGTGCAGCCTGTGACACAACCGACGGTGTTGGCGGGGGAAGAGTATCAGGGCGGACCCTTCCGGGTGCTGGCGCGGAAGGAACAAATCGAGCGGTACAGGTGCAGCAGTTGTCATGGCGACAAGGAGGTAAAGGCTAAAAATGCCTTTGCCCTGACCCACGGCAATGTGGTCATGCAGCATGGCAGGGAGGGCAGTGCCCTTGGTTGCATCGATTGTCATCACCCGCAAGACCGCGATGCGCTTGAGGACAAGAAGGGCAGAAAGATCGATTTCGACCACAGTTATCAACTCTGCGGCCAATGCCATTTTCGCCAGAAACGTGACTGGCTGGGTGGGGCGCACGGCAAACGGGTAGCCAATTGGGCCGGGGAGCGAGTTGTTTATAACTGCACGACCTGCCATAATCCCCACGCTCCCCGCTTTGCCAAGCGCTTTCCGGCCACCTATTCCGTACCGCTCAATTGACGGGGGTATCCCATGAGTTTACCAGAAAACAACCAAAAAAATAAAAGTGAAAGAGGGAAAGAAAACCTTGCCGCTGCCCTCACGGAAAAGAGCAGCCGCAGGGCATTCATTAAAAATCTCTCCATCGGCGCGGCGGCAGCCAGTGCCACCCTGCTAACCGGATGTGTGCCTGGTGCCGATGCGGCGGTGAGCGGCGAATTGCGCCTACGTTGGCAGGAATTCTTTAAAAAGAATTACCGCCTGATGACCCAGGAGGAAAAGGAGCAGACCGTTGATCGGCTGGAACGACTGGCCGCCCTTCAGGGTGGTATGGAACTGCAGATCGGCAGTGAACCGCCATTGCCGAAAGTGTTGTATGGTTACGCCTTCAACATCACCCGCTGCGAAGGCTTCATGGAGTGTGTCACCGCCTGTATCAAGGAAAACAACCTCGATCGTAAGACCAATACCCAGTATATCCGCATCTTCGAGATGGAACCCGGCCAACTCGATCCGAGTACCGGCGACGGCAAATACTTTCATGAAGTTCCGGTCGAAAATAAGTTTTACATGGGCACCCAGTGTTTTCACTGTGAAAATGCCCCCTGCACCAAGGCCTGTCCGACCAAGGCCACCTGGCGGGAACCGGACGGCATAGTTGTCGTCGACTATGATTGGTGTATCGGCTGCCGCTACTGCCAGGCTGCCTGCCCCTATTTCGGCAGACGGTTTAACTGGGGTAAGGCGGAAATACCAAAGGAAGAGATCACCCAAAAACAGCACTATCTCGGCAATCGCCTACGGCCGGTGGGGAAAATGGAAAAATGCACCTTTTGCATCCAACGCACGAGAAAAGGCAAGCTTCCGGCCTGCGTCGAGGCCTGCCCGACGGGATCGCGGGTCTTTGGCAACCTGCTCGATCCGGCCAGCGAGATCCGTTATGTCCTGAAAAACAAGAAGGTTTTTCGCATGAAGGAAGAGTTGGGCACTGAACCGAAATTCTGGTATTTCATTGATTGACAATATAAGGGATCATCATGGGCGCACATCCGAAGAGAAATCTGAAAACATTCGTTGTTGATGTCTTTCGCTGGAACCTACGAGGCGGCATTGGTTTTCAGCTTTTCCGGCTCCTCCTCCTCGGCTGTATGGCAATGGGCATCTACGCCTATTCCTTCCAGGCACGATTCGGCCTGTCGGTTACCGGCATGAACGATATCGTCAGCTGGGGCTTTTATATCTCCAACTTCACTTTTCTGGTCGGGGTTGCTGCCGCAGCGGTCATGCTCATCCTGCCGGCCTATGTCTTCCACGACCCGAATTTCCACCGGGTTGTCATCATCGGCGAAGGGGTGGCGGTGGGGGCCTTGGTGATGTGCCTTTCTTTTATTATGGTCGATCTCGGCGGACCGCTGCAGGCCTGGCATCTTATTCCCGGCATTGGGATCTTTAACTTTCCCTCTTCGATTCTGGCCTGGGACGTGTTGGTATTGAACGGTTACCTGCTTCTCAATGGGCTGGTGCCCGCCTACATCCTCTACTCTCATTATATGGGGCGCAAGGCCAACGAAAAGCTCTACCGACCATTTGTTTTCCTATCAATTTTCTGGGCCTTTTCCATTCATATGGTAACTGCTTTTCTTTATCAGGGATTGCCGGCCCGACCGTTTTGGAATAATCCCCTCCTGGGCCCGCGATTTCTCGCCTCGGCCTTTGCCGCCGGACCGTCGATTATCGCCCTTATTCTCGCGGTAATCCACAATTTTACCAGCTACAAGATCGATCGCAGTGTCTTCAATAAACTGCGGCTGATCATTGTTATTTCGGCGATCATAAATCTTCTCATGCTCTTTTCGGAAATATTCAAGGAGTTCTATTTCCCGACCCATCATTCGAGTGCAGCAGTTTACCTGTTTTTTGGAATGGCCGGCCACGATTCCCTGGTGCCTTGGATCTGGACCTCGGTGTGTGTTAATCTGGCGGCGACTCTCGTCCTGGCCTTCAATCCCGGCAAGAACAATCCGAAGGTGCTCCTCCCTGCTTGTGTTTTTCTCTTTGTGGCGATCTGGATGGAAAAAGGTATCGGGTTGATCGTCCCGGGGCTTATTCCCTCGCCACTCGGCGAGGTCGTCGACTATCTGCCAACCTGGGTTGAACTCTCTGTGACACTCGGGATTTTGGCCTTGGGGGTTACCGTCGTTTCCTGGTTGATCAGAGCGGCGCTGATCATTGAGGAGAAGTATGAATACTGAAAATAACGGCAATAGTCGAGAATCCTGGAAACGTAGATACTTTGACAACAGATGTGCTGTTTAACAATTATCGAGAATGTAGGGTAGCACTTTATGAAATATTTTTATAACTAACAATAGCTTCATAATGAAAAATGAAAGCCATGAAAAATTAAATAGCTATCTTGGAAAAAGATATTTTCGAGAACGGTTTTGCAGTGAAAAAATGTTGATGGATTATTTATTAGGTTTAAAAAAAACTGGACATGAACAATTAATTGACTAATATTTCAAAAAGTTCATATCGGCAGTTTTTATTAAACTAGAAAATAATTAAAAAGGAATACAATATGAGTGAACTCTTAAGAATAATTTCCCACTCGCGTCGCCTGAAAAGTGCCGTCAAAGAATTGAGTACCGAGCAGCTGGAAGACATTAAAGACAAGCTGCAAGCGATAATTGAAGAACGTGCTATTGAAGAGGCTGCTGAAAAACTGGAGAATCAGGAAAGACTCGACAAGATCAAAAAATATCGAGAGGCGATGGCGGCTGATGGAATTCATCCGGATGAATTAATAGATATTTCTAATGAAAAATCTGGAAGAAGAAATCCTCGTCAGCCAAAATATGAGGTCTGGAACGAGGCTGGTGAGCGTATTACTTGGACCGGTCAAGGGCGTATGCCTAACGTTTTTAAGGCACGCATTGACTCCGGTGAATCGCTTGACACATTTCTTATCGAATAGCCTCGCCGAAGACTGTATTTGGGCAAGATTCAAAGCTTGAATACCTTGGGGATCGGAAACTCAAGGAACCGTTCTCTCAGTATCTTCGTTGCGGCTCCCCTTACTCTTACCTTCATTCTTCAAAAGCCATCGCCGTGGTGCCGACTCGGGCTACCACGGCGATGGCTTTTTGCATCATAGGGCATCCTGGAGGATTAGACGGCAGCCATCCAGGGTCAGATCCTGCCTCTCCGAGAGGGCGGTAAGTCCCTTGGCGGCGAGACCGGCAATGACCTCTTCAAGGCGATCGGCGGTAATGCCGTAATCGCTCAACCTGGTCTTGATTCCGTGACTTTCAAAGAAATCGCGGGTGCGCTCGATGGCCATATCGATGCGCTGGTTTCGGTCACCTTCGCGTATTCCCCATACCCGCTCGGCGTATTGCAGGAGCTTGTCGCCTTTCTCAGCCCTTCTCCGTTGCCACATGGCAGGCAGTACGCAGTACTATTGCCAGGGTCTTTGCGTGGTCGATACCAAAGAGCGCCGTCAGCTCATGGCAAAGCGCCCCAGTCGGCTATGGTTCAGGTGCCGACTTGGCGGAAGTTGGTCAAGGTAACTCCGGTCAGAACCAGCAAGCCGCCTGCCAGAACGGCGGGTCTGATGGTTTCGTGCAAAATAAACCAGGAGAGCAGCAAGGAAAAAACCGGAACAAGATTGATGAAAATCCCGGCCCTGCTGGCGCCGATTTTTTTTATCCCTTTGTAGTACAGGGAAAAGCCGAGGGCCGTACCGCAGATCCCAAGATAGGCAAGGCTGAGCCAGGACAGGCCACTGATCGCCGACAGGTGGTGGCTGAACAGGCCTTCCCTTGCAGCCGGAAAGGCCAGGAGCAGGGTGCCGATAATCGACGAATAACAGACGGCAGCCAACGGCGGCAGGGAGCGAAGCACCGATCTGCCGATCAGGGAATACGCCGACCAGCTGAGAACGCAGCCGAGCAGCGCCTGCTCCCCACGTCCGAAGCCGCCGGTAAACAGCGAGCCGGGGTGTCCGTTACTGATCACCATGACCGCTCCGGCAAGCGACACCAGGACGCCGCAGGTTTTCAGGAAGGTGAGGCGTTCCCGGAGAAAGAGCGCGGCAAAGACGGTGATGACCAGCGGCGTCCCGGCAACAATAAGCGAGGCCCGGCCGGCGCTGATATGGTGCAGGCCATAAAAGAAAAAGACATTGTAGGCAAATACCCCGGTCATGCCGAGGAGGATGAGAGGCAGCCAGAGTTTTGGCTGCGGCATGCTGAATTTGCCCTCAAGGCTTCTGGTCACTACAACCATCGCCACCGAGGCGATAAGAAAACGGAGAAAGGCGGCGCTGGCCGGTTCGACCGCACCCGCCAGCAGTCTGCCGGCGATGAAGGTGCCGCCCCAGAGAAACATGGTAAGGATCAGAGAAAAATAGGTAAGAAGGGGCATGGTGGCATTCCTGTGAGTTTCGTGAAAAATCCGCCGGCGGTTCAATCCGTCTGCAAGTTTATAGGTATCGGTGCTCCTGCTGTCAACACCTTCGGTGACCGATAGGCTGGGACGGCTGTCCGAGAAACCCCTTTTTCCCCAGCTCTGCGTTATTTAATAAATATGATGCTCGCAATATCAAATAGATGGCTGCGCTCATTTTTCTGAAAATGCCTCGATCTGAGAAAAAATTGCTATTCTCAGACAGCCTCCTGGGACGGCAATCCCGGGTATTTCTTTTTTCTGCCGGGCGATGGTAGCGCAAGGCGATAAGAGTATGGTAATTTGTCGGCGTTACCAGGGACTTTCCTTTGCTGCCTCAGGCAAGGATCAAAGTGGCATGATAAGGGTCTCGTCAGCGAGGCAAAGGAGAAAAGGCGAATGGCTAAAACCGCGAAAATGACCAGGGAGGAACGCAGCTGGGTGCTCTATGATGTCGGCAACTCCGCCTTTGTGCTGGTGATGGTGACCGCCATTATGCCGATTTTTTTTAAAGACTTCGCGGCGGCGGGCATGAGTGGGGTGGAGTCGACCGCCGGTTGGGGCTTTGCCAATTCCACCGCGTCCCTCATTCTTGCGGTGTTGGCACCGGTGCTCGGGGCCATGGCCGACTATCAAGACCGGAAGAAGCGGTTTTTTCTCTTTTTTCTCTACCTCGGCATTACCTTTACCGTCCTCCTGGTGTTCGTCGGCAGGGGGCAGTGGCTGCTGTGTCTGGTTCTCTTTGTCGTTGCGCGGGTAGGCTGGGCCGGGGCCAACATCTTTTACGATGCCTTTCTGCCGGACGTAACCAGCAGGGAGCGCATGGATCTCATCTCGGCCAGGGGCTATGGCTACGGCTATATCGGCAGTGTCATTCCCTTTCTCATCATCATCGGCCTCCTTCTCGGCAGCGGCATGGGCAGTGGGCTGCCGGTCGGGCCGACCAGAGCCGGATTTCTCATTGTTGCCCTGTGGTGGCTCCTTCTTTCCCTGCCGGCGATCAAAAATCTACGTCAGATCCATTTTCTGCCCGCCGACCCGGCACCGGTGCAACAAAGTTTTCTGCGGCTGTGGCGGACTTTTAAGGAGATTCGCCGCTATAAGCAGGCCTTTCTCTTTCTTGCTGCCTACTTTTTCTATATCGACGGGGTGGATACGATTATCACCATGTCCACCGCCTACGGCCGGGATCTTGGTTTTGGCGTGCCCCTGCTCATTATCGTCCTCCTGGTTATCCAGATCGTCGCCTTTCCCTTTGCCCTGCTGTTCGGCAGACTAGCCGGACGTACCTCCACCCGGAGAATGATCTTTGTCGGCATCGGCGTGTACTGTGTCGCCACTCTGGCCGCCTTCTTTCTGCCGGTGATCGATGATATGTTTGTCAAGACGCTGGCCTTCTGGATCATCGCTATCCTGGTCGCCTCCTCCATGGGAGGCATCCAGGCACTCAGCCGAAGTTACTTTTGCCGCCTCATTCCGGCGGAAAAGAGCGCCGAGTTCTTCGGGTTTTACAATGTCTTTGGAAAATTTGCGGCGATAACCGGGCCTTTTCTCATGGCTGTTGTTGGGCGGCTGACCGGCGAAACCCGCTGGGGAGTGTTGAGTATCCTGATACTCTTTGTCGTCGGTGCCCTCCTTCTCAGTCGGGTTGAGGAGTGTGCTGAATAAACCCCCACAAGGAGGCTGAGTGCCTTTATAACCTTCATCTTAAAAAAGGCTGGAAATGAACTTCCAGGGTCCTAAAATTGTAACGCTTTTCGCGCCTCCTGGCGCAGCAGCATATCGATGATGACCAGGGCAGCCATACCCTCGACTATCGGCACGGCCCGCGGCACGACGCATGGATCATGACGGCCTTTGGCCTCAAGAATTGCCTCCTGTCCGGAAAAATCGACGGTCGGCTGGGGCAGTGAGATGGTCGCCGGTGGCTTGAAGGCGATGCGCAGAGTGATCGGCTCGCCGTTACTGATGCCACCCTGGATACCGCCGGAGCGGTTGGTAAGGGTGCCGAGCCGGCCGTCTTTTTGGGTAAAGGCGTCGTTATGCTGTGAGCCGCGCTGTCTGGCACCGGCAAAGCCCGAGCCGATCTCAAAACCCTTGGTGGCCGGGATGGCGAGCATCGCCTGGGCAAGTTTCGCCTCAAGCTTTTCGAAGGTCGGTTCGCCGAGGCCCACCGGAACATTGCGGATAACGCAGGCCACCACGCCGCCCACCGAATCGCCGATCTTTTTCAGTTCACCAACCAGCGCCTCCATCTGCGCTGCGGCCTTTTGGTCCGGGCAGCGGATAAGAGTGGCATCGACCTCCTGCCGGGTGATGGTATCGCTGTCTATCGCTTTCGCATCGATGTCGCCGACGCTTGCCACCCAGGCGACGATATCGATCCCATGTTTTTCCCTAAGAATCTTGGCCGCCACGGCCCCCGAGGCCACCGTACCGATGGTTTCCCGGGCGCTCGACCTGCCGCCGCCGGAGGAGGCCCGGATGCCGTATTTCATCTGGTAGGTGTAGTCGGCGTGCGAGGGGCGGGGGATGTCGCGCATATTGCCGTAATCCTTCGGCCGCTGGTCTTTGTTGGCGACCTGCAGGGCAATGGGGGTGCCAAGCGTCCGGCCATTCTCGGTGCCGGAGAGGATAACCACGCGGTCGGCCTCCTGGCGGTCGGTCGACAGAGCACTCTGGCCGGGACGTCTGCGGTCGAGTTGGCTCTGGATATCGGCTTCCGTCAGGGCAAGGCCGGGAGGACAGCCGTCTATGACTACGCCAACCGCCTTACAGTGCGATTCGCCAAAGGTAGTGACACGAAAAAGGGTGCCGAAGCTGCTGGACATGGGGCCGTTCTCCTCTCTGTTGAATAGGGGAATCCCAGCCCAAGGCTGGAATAATAAATAACTGTTTTTATATCGGATAGTATGGTTACTATAGGGGATCTCGGTAACCGGCTGCGGCCAATTATATGGTTATAAACTTCCGGAATGCAAAAGTAATGAAAAAAGACGAAGTGCCACGCTTTTCTCTGATCCTGGTGTTGTTCTTTGGTATCCTGGCTATTTCTTCCGGATCGATTCTGGTCCGCCTGGCGCAGGGCGAAAATATGCCGTCGCTGGTGATTGCCGCCTGGCGGTTGACCATTGCCTCAGCGGTTTTGCTGCCGCTGGCCCTCAGGTATCGACGCTCCGAGTTGCAGCGCATGTCACCTGCTGCCTGGGGTCTGGCGATTTTGTCCGGAGCCATGCTTGCCCTCCATTTTGCCAGCTGGATCAGTTCGCTGGCCTTTACGTCGGTTGCCGGTTCGACGGTCCTGGTGACCACTTCGCCGCTGTGGGTGGGCCTGGCCGCGCCTTTTCTGTTAAAGGAGCCCTTGTCCAAAGCCCTCAAGGTCGGTATCCCCCTGGCGATGCTTGGCAGCATGCTGATTGGTGTTGCCGATGTCGTGGCGGTTGTCGATGGTCGCCTGCAATTCAGCCTTACCCAGTTCACCAATCAACCCAACCCCCTGCTCGGCAATGGGCTGGCGCTGGCCGGTGCGGTGGCGGCTTCCGCCTACCTGCTCATTGGCCGGCGCCTTCGCTTCGGCATGTCGCTCCTCAGTTATACCGCCGTTGTCTATTCTACCGCCGCGTTTTTTCTCGTCATCATGGCCCTGGCGAGTGGCTGTGATCTGCTGGGATATTCGCGAGCCGCCTATCTGGTTTTGCTGCTGATGGCACTTTTCCCCCAGTTGATTGGCCACTCTTCCTATAATTGGGCGCTTGGTTTTCTCCCCGCCGCCTCCGTCTCCATCATCGTTATTGCCGAACCCGTTGGCGCAACCTTTTTGGCATTCCTTGTCTTTCAGGAAACCCCCAACGGACTGACCCTGGCGGGCAGCGTTCTGCTCCTGGTCGGAATTGTCTGGGCCAGCCTTCCCGCTCGGAAAACTGCTGTTGCTTCTTCTTGAGAAAGGTGATTGAAGGTTTTTGATCGGACTTAGAAAGCTAAAATTCATAAATATTTGTCTCACCGCAATTATCGTGGATACTCGGAGGTTCGCAAGTAATGTCAAAAAATACAGGGCATAAGGGCAAGGTAGTAACGGCAGATGAAGCAATAGCCACTATAAAGAACGGCAACCGCATCTTTATCGGATCAGGCTGTGGCGAACCGCAACATCTCATTCATGCATTGGCAAATAGTCGTAATGTCAACGACATTATGATCTTTCAGATGTTGGCGCATACCCTCGCCGATTACCTTGACGACGAGTACTTTCTCCAGCGCTTTTCCGTAAAGCTCTTTTTTGTGCCGGTCAAGATGCAGCAGGCGGCTTTCGATGGGCGGGTTGACTATATTCCTACCTATCTTTCGCAATTGCCCCAGTTGTTCAAGGATAAACAGATTGTCATTGATACGGTGCTGATCCAGATAAGCCCCCCGGACTGCTTTGGCATTGCCAGCCTCGGGGTTTCCGTCGATGTTACCTTGGAAGCCGTTAAGAGTGCAAAAACAGTCATTGCCCAAATCAATCCGAGGATGCCGAGAACCCATGGGGACGGGTTTCTCCATATGAACGATATCGACTACCTGATTCCTTTTGAGGAGGAATTGATCTCCATGGGGCCGGAAATTGTCGAGGAAGAAACCGCCAGCCGCATCGCCCAGTATGTCAAGGAGTTGGTCGATGACGGCAGCACCTTGCAGGTCGGCTATGGGCACATGCCCTATGCCCTGTTGAAGTACTTTGATAATAAGAACGACCTGGGGGTTCATAC
The DNA here is from genome assembly GCA_038211245.1 of Desulfobulbales bacterium. Classification (GTDB taxonomy): domain Bacteria; phylum Desulfobacterota; class Desulfobulbia; order Desulfobulbales; family Desulfocapsaceae; genus Desulforhopalus_A. The sequence continues at coordinate 11,007 of JBBQVT010000073.1, forward strand.
CCACATGATTTCCGATGCCTTTATTCCGCTTATCAAAGAAGGCATCATCACCAATAAATACAAAAATTTCATGACCGACCGGGCGGTAGCAACCTTCTGCATGGGATCGAGGCTTGCCTATGACTATATAGACAATAATATCCAGTTCTATTTCGGCACTGCCGACTGGGTGAACACTCCGGCAATAATCGGCAAAAATGATAACTTCATTTCCATAAGTTCTGCTCTGGAGGTCGATCTGACAGGCCAGGTTTGCTCGGACTCCGTCGGTCGGCAATTTTTCAGCGGCACCGGCGACCAGGCTAATTTTATTCGCGGCGCCACGTTGTCAAAGGGCGGCTTGTCAATTATCGCTCTGCCGTCAACAGCCGGCGGCGGGCAAATTTCCCGTATTGTTGCCAATCTTGGTGCCGGTGCCGGGGTGGCTACACTTAGGGCCGATGTCAATTTTGTGGTGACCGAATTCGGCATTGCCCAATTGAAAGGAAAAAGCGTCAGCCAACGGGTCGTCGAACTCTGTCAGATTGCCCATCCTGATTTCCGCGCAAGCCTGATAGATGCAGCTAAGAAAAACCATTACATCTTCAAAGATCAGCTGCCGCCATTGGCAGAAGATCTGATTTTTATCGAGGCATACAAAAGCCGGACGGTTCTTAAAAACGGCAAAACCCTGTCGGTTCGGCCGCTTCTGCCATCTGACGAAATAGCCTACCGCAATTTCTTTTATTCCTTACAAAAAGAAACAATCTTCCTGCGCTTCTTCCATTCCGTTGCCATTTTTTCCAAACAAATGGCCCAGGACCATTGGGCGAATATGGACTATCGCAAGAATATTTCGCTGATTGGCAGCGTGAAAAACCGTGGTAACAAAGAGATTGTCGCCATCGCTACCTATGCGAGAATGGATGATAAATGGGCAGAAGTGGCCTTTGTTGTTCGTGAAGACCTCCAGGGTCAGGGCGCTGCCGGATATCTTTGCCGGGAGCTGGAAAAAGTCGCTGCAACCAACGGTTTCGAAGGTTTTTTTGCGGCGACTTTGCCGGAAAACAAATCCATGATCAATCTCTGCAAAAAACTCTATTCCGCTATAAAAATAACCCCGAATGCCGATGAAGTCGAAATATGGATGAAATTTAACCCGCTATCGGATGCATAAAAGATTGAGGAGCCGTTACCAAATATGAGCCATTCTCATCCCTTGCCTTCTCGCCCTCAGGCGATCAACTCAGGATACGTTTGCGGTTTTCGACGATCTGGCCCCATGCATAGATAAACAGACCAAAGGAGCAGCAAATGATACCGCTCAGCTCCCAGCCGTTCAGCGATTCACCCAAAAGCAGCCAGGCCAGAAGGGCGGTGCTCACCGGCACAAAGGACATAAAAATGGAGACGGTAATGGTGCCGATGCGGGCGATGGCATAGGTTGAGCATATCAGGGCGATAATGTTGACAATGACCCCCTGATACACCGCCTGGCTGAGGATTTCGCCGATACCGGCCTTGCTGAAGGAGGTCGGGAAAACAAACCACAGCGGCAGAAAAAGAACGGTATTGACCACCGGCACGGCGACCAGCACATCCCGCCAGGCAAAACCCCAGAAGCGCACGGCGATCATATGCACGGTATAAAAACCTGCGGCACTGAGCAGGAGGAGGGTGCCAAAGAGATGGTCGGTTGAAAAGGTATCGCCTCCGGCCATGACGAAGTTGGCAATAAAAATGAGGACAATCGCCCCGTAGCGCAGGACCGAAACCCGTTGCCGCAGGATAAACCAGGCCGCCACCGCGCCAAGTACCGGTAGCATGCCGTTGACCAGAACACCGGCATGCGCCGCCTTCAATTCTTTCAGGCCGCAGAAGCTGACCATGGTATAGGGGAAGCCGATGCCGAGGGCCATGACAAGATACTGGTGCAGTTTATAGCGTGCCCAGCGATGGCGAATGACCAGGGGCGAGACGCAGAGCAGCGCCGTCACATACCTGATCAGGGTGATATCCGCCGGTTGCAGGTTGGAATGCACGCCATAGCGCGAGATGGTGATCCATCCCGACCAGGCGCAAACGATAAAGATGCAGGCAAGATAGGCCCGAAGATTGGTCATTTGCGCCGTTGGCAGGCTTCATCTTCCGCTCTGCCGCCTTCCAGCATATGGTTTGAGGCGGACAGGGCGGCGATTTTCAAGGCCTCTGAATAGGTCGGGAAGTTGAAGATATTGTCGATGAAGATATCGATCTTGGCATTGTAGAGCATGGCCATCTGGGCGATATGAATGACCTCCGTGGCCCCGCCGCCGATAATATGGACGCCTAAGATCTCCCGTGTATCGCGGTGGACGATCATCTTCAGCATGCCTTCGTTTTCTCCTGAGATCTGGCCGCGCGGCAGTTCGTGGTAGCGGCAGCGGCCGATGACGATCTTATAATCGCGGGCCCTGGCCTCTTCTTCGGTAATGCCGACGTAGGAGATCTCGGGGATGGTGTAGATGCCGAAGGGAAAGATCTTCGGAAACGATTCCACCCTGGACTTCAGACCGTTCAGGGCGGCCAGACGGCCCTGGATAATGGAGGTGGATGCCAGACTCGGCCAGCCGACGACATCGCCGACCGCGTAGATGTTCGGGGCAGCGGTCTGGAACAGTTCGTTGACTTCGATGTAGTGATGTTCGTTCAATTTGATGCCCGCCAGGTGGATGTCAAGACCGACCGTGTTGGCCTCGCGGCCGAGGGCGAAAAACAGGCAGTCGGCTCGGAAGATTTTCTCGCCGCCGAGCGTCACCTTGGCACCGGAATTGACTTTTTCGATCTGAAAATTGCCGCAATTATTAATATAGTTGATATTGCCGCCGGGGAAATTGTTCTGCAGTTCAGCAATTATTTCATGGTCGAGAAATTTCAACAGTTTGTCGCCACGGTCAAGGAGGGTGACCTGCACGCCGAGGGCGGCAAAGATGGTGGCGTACTCCGAGCCAATGACGCCGCCGCCAAGAATAATCATGCTTGCCGGGATCTGTTTGATGCTGAGAATCGAGGTCGAGTCGAGAATTGTCTGATGATCAAAGGGTATCTCCGGTGGGTTTCGGGGATTGGACCCGGTGGCGATGATGATCCGCTCGCCTTGAGCCTCTATCTCCTTGCCTTCCGCAAGGCTGGTGACGATGATCCGATGGGTGTCGATAAAGCGCGCCGAGCCGCGGATCAGGGTGACGCCGTTACGTTCAAGCTGGCAGGTGATGATCGCCTGCTCCTCGATTCGCACGTTGTAGAGGCGCTGTTTGAGCTTTTCCATGGAAATTTCCGCATCATGGATGGAGCAGGATTCGTCCTCGAAGACTTTGCGCTTCAGGTGGCCGGTGAGGTAGAGCACCGCCTCTCGCAGGGTCTTGCTAGGAAAGGTGCCGGTATTGACGCAGACGCCGCCAAGCGATCCTTCTTTTTCGAGGACCAGGACCTTCTTGCCGGATTTGGCGGCGGTCATTGCCGCCGCAAGGCCGGCGGGACCGGTGCCGATGATGATGAAGTCGTAGGAAGTTGCGATCATGGGTTGTGCTACCTGTTGTGGCTGGAAGAGGGTGGCTGTTCTGTATGTTGCCGGCCAGTCGATAAAAGTGCTGCAGTCCGCCGGCTATGAATCTTTATTTTTGTCGCCAAACGGATGTGTTGGGGGTCGGCAAAAATGATTTCCTATTCTTACACCGCTCCCGGAGATTTGCAAATCAATCTCGCAGCTCTTCGTTGCCGGTGTAGGAGGCTGTCCGAGATGATAAGCGAAACGGCAAGGTTCATATCAGACCTTGAGCTCGGGCAAAATCAAAGTCTTCCCGGGTATCGATATCGCGCAGGGCGGGCAGGACGGCGGGAACAAAGGCCGCAGTCACCAGACGCTCGCAGGTAACGGCAAAGACTTCGGGAGTGGACCAGGCGATTTCCGCAAAGAGTAACGGGTAAAGCTGGTCGGCAATGTCGGCGCATATGCCGATCAGGTAGTAGCCGCCGTCGTGGCTGGGGCCGATGACGACCGCAGAGTTTTGCAGGGCGGCGAAGGCATCGGCCAGCAGCTTGGTGTCGATGCCTGGGATATCGCTGCCGATCAGCACCGCTTTGCCCGCACCGGCAGCAAAGGCGTGGTTAAAGGCGGCACGCATGCGCATGCCGAGGTCGCCTTGGGTCTGCGGCACATAGGGCAATGTTCCCAGCCAGGAGGCCATTTTTTTTCTGCTGCCGCCGCAATAATGGACAACGGTTTGAATTCCATGTTCTTCGGCCAGGACCCTGGCCTGCAAAGCAATTCTTTCGGTCAGCGACCTTTGCAGCTGGGCGGCACCGTCCGCCCCGAGGGCTGGGATCAGCCGGGTTTTACTCCGACCGGCTTCGGGGTAACGGGTAAAGAGGAGAAGGCGATCGTGGCAAGTCATAGCTGGATAAATAAAGGATTGAGCGATGCGTCGCCGCTGTTACTCTCTTGCAACCCGGGCACCGGTTTGCTGTTACAAAGTCGTTTGCTCTATGGTAACAACCGTTACCTTGTTGCGGCCATTTTTTTTCGACAGGTAAAGGCCCTTGTCGACTGCCTCAATAAGCTCCTGCTGGGTAATGCTATCGTTTTGCGAGTACTGGACGCCACCGATGCTGATGGTGATTTTGATCGAGTTGCCCAGAAAAGTTGTGGTGACGGCGGCGGCACAGCGCCGCAGTCGTTCGGCGAAAACCTTCATGCCGATGCGGTCCGTCTCCGGCAGAATGACGGTAAACTCTTCTCCGCCGTAGCGGGCAACTATATCACTGGGACGTACCGCGTTGCTGATGGCATTGGCAAGATTAATCAAAACCCGATCGCCCGCCGGATGGCCATGGGCGTCGTTGACATCCTTGAAGAAATCGATGTCGAACATGATCAGGCTGAGGGGATGACCATAACGTTTGGTGCGGGCCATTTCCCGTTGAAGATTTTCCTGAAAAAAGCGGTGGTTGTGGAGGTTGGTGAGGCCGTCGCGGAAGGCCATTTGTTCAAGCCTGACATTCGCTTGAAGAAGTTCTTCGGCGAACCGTTCCGATTTGTCCTTTGCCTCCTTCAGGGCCAGCACCAGCTGCTCGTAGGAGAAATTCAAGCGCCCAAGTTCCTCGTTTGCCTCCTGCAGCATTTGCGAATATGGCTTAATATTACCCGGGTCAATTTCAAAAATTTGCAGGATATCTACGCTTTTTCCGGCGACATCGTCAAGGAGTTCACGGCTTCTTTCCGGGTCGATGTCAAAGGATACCGACAGCCTGTTCTGCAGTTCCTGGACAAGGCTGGTGGTTTCACAGCCATTACAAATGGCCGACAGCAGGTTGGCAATTTTCAGCACCAGGGCTGTGTGGCGATATTCGGTCGGGGCGAGATCGGGGGAGTGATGGAAGCGTGTCGGAACGGTAATGGATTCGGGAATGCCCCAGCTGTCGAGAAGCAGGCAGCCGACCTGCTGATGATCATAGCCAAATAATTCCTGTTCGATTGCGGCGAGGTTTGTGCCCCCATTGACGATACAATTTTTCAAGGCGGCATCGTATTCTTTGCCCTTGGCAAGATAAAGTACCAGAATCCCGATATCCTGGAGGAGACCGGCAACGAAGATATCCTCGTCTTTTTTCTTGGTCAGCCCCATTACCAGTTCCGCCGCCACCGCCGCCGTCACCGACCTTCGCCAAAAGTAATCGAAATCAAAGGAGGAGTCGCCGTCGCCGTGATGATCTCCGGCGATAACAAAAGAAAGAGCGACGTTTTTGATGAGATTGGTGCCGAGGATAGAGAGGGCACGGCTAATATTGCCAACTTTATTGGGCAGGGAATACATCGCCGAATTAACGATGCCCAGCATCTTGCAGATAAGCGCCGGGTCGGCCGAGATTATTGTTTCAAGATCACCCAGAGAAAATTCCGCATTCTGGACGGTATTAAGAATCTTGACGGCAATTGCCGGTGGCGACGGCAGGTTGATCTGGCTCTTGATCAGAAGGTCAATTTCGGTATTTTCGAGTTCTTTCGCCATACGATTCCTGGAATTATTTTCAATCATGTCTGATTGTATCGTATCTTCGTTTCATGAATTTGCAAATGATAAGAAATATCAGGTTATCATGCGGGCAGCCGGAGGGGAGGTTGCTTGCCGATTTGCAACAATAACCGAAAATTGACAGACCTTGAAGAAAAAAGCTTTCCCGGCTATGGATCATTGCAGGGTCGGGCCGTGGGGTCGGCCTGTTCCCTGCCGGATCCTGTTTAATTCTGTTGATGAACTGATAATTAATTGGTATCAATGCCGTCGTACGGAGGAGTGCCGGAGCGGCTGAACGGGACGGTCTCGAAAACCGTTGTGGAGGAAACTCCACCCAGGGTTCGAATCCCTGCTCCTCCGCCAGATTGACATTCAAAGACGTTTCAGAAAGTATAATTAATCCGTATTCCTTCAAGGTTTGCATTTTAAAACATAAAGGACATAATGTGGGGACACCTTACCAATTAAGTCTATGTCTTTTTACGACCGGCTTTCTGCGGCTTAATTATCCGCATCAAAGATTTTTCAAGCGATTCAAGAAACGACTCGGCTCCCAATGCACGTCCCGTCCGCTCGTGTCCGCGACCTCGGCTTCATCACAAAAGAATGTCTCCATTCTTCTTCTGTGCCCTCGTTGAGTGACATGGTGTGGGATGCCTGGGGCTATCAATCGTGCGATTCGTACCATGTTCTGAAATTACTACAAGTAAAAGGATGTCGTCAAGAATTAATAGGTATGGTGTCCCTTGATTACGTGTCCCTTGATTACGTGGTGTCCCTTGATTACGTGGTGTCCCTTGATTACGTGTCCCTTGATTACCGGAATTTCACCCTAGCCAGTAAACGACAAAGAACGATTTCGCCATCACTGAAGAGGTGACGCTTACCGGCGAGCAGCACGTCAAGGCCTATAAAGGCGGCATTATCCGGCATACCTGAGGCAGGCAAAAGCAAAATAGGGATGAACTGACAAAAGTCGCAAAATAGTGTATAAGAAAATTGTATACAATTTACTCTTTTCGAAGAGTCGGGCAGGAAGCACCGGCAATGCAAAGAACCACTTCGAAAGCGGTGCCGCGTCAACAGAGCTTATACAGAAAATACCACGGGAGAAATTATGGAAAACATCAAATTTGTACTCGACAGGGACCCGCATGAGCGGGAATTTCATCAGGCTGTGACCGAAGTCCTGGAGTCCATCCAGCCGGTGCTCGACAAGAACCCGCAGTACCGCCGTGAGGCGATCCTCGAACGGATTGTCGAACCTGAACGGGTCATCCTTTTTCGTGTGCCCTGGGTCGATGATCAGGGCCAGGTCCGGGTCAACCGAGGCTTTCGCATCCAGATGAGCAGCGCCATCGGCCCCTACAAGGGCGGGCTGCGTTTTCATCCCTCGGTGAACTTGAGTATCCTGAAATTCCTGGCCTTCGAACAGGTTTTCAAGAATGCCCTGACCTCCCTGCCCATGGGTGGTGGTAAGGGTGGATCTGATTTCGATCCGAAGGGCAAGTCGGAGGGTGAGGTGATGCGTTTCTGCCAGAGCTTTATGGCCGAGCTGTTCCAGTATATCGGCCCAAACACCGACGTGCCGGCCGGAGATATCGGCGTCGGTGCCCGGGAGATCGGCTATCTTTTCGGCATGTATAAAAAGCTGGCCCGCGAGTTCACCGGTGTCCTTACCGGCAAGAGTTTGAACTGGGGCGGCAGCCTGATTCGCCCTGAGGCCACCGGCTACGGCTGTGTCTATTTCGCCGCCGAGATGCTCGCCACCCGCAGCCAAAGCCTAGAAGACAAGGCTTGTCTGGTTTCCGGTTCCGGCAACGTCGCCCAGTATACCATTGAAAAGCTTCTCGATTTGGGCGGCAAACCGCTGACCTGCTCCGATTCGTCCGGTTATATCTTTGATCCGCAGGGTATCGACCGGGCCAAGTTAGCTTTTTTAAAGGATCTGAAAAATTATCGGCGCGGTCGGGTAAGTGGTTATGCCGAGAAATTCCCGGAGGCGATTTTTACTGCGGTTGATCAAAGCCTTGGCTTCAATCCGCTGTGGAACCACAAGGCCGATTGTGCCTTCCCGTGCGCCACTCAGAACGAGATCAACGATCGCGATGCCCAAAACCTGGTGAACAACGGGGTCACCGCGGTGGCGGAAGGGGCGAATATGCCCACCACCCCGGAAGGTGTGGGTATCTTCCTTGACCACAAGCTTCTCTACGGACCGGGCAAGGCCGCCAATGCCGGCGGGGTCTCGGTTTCCGGTCTTGAGATGTCGCAGAATTCGATGCGCCTCAACTGGCCGCGCGAGGAAGTGGACAAGCGCCTGAAGGGGATCATGCAAAATATCCACCGGATGTGCAAGGAGACCGCCGATCACTACGGCGCTCCCGGCAACTATGTGGTCGGGGCCAATATCGCTGGCTTTGTCAAGGTGGTCAATTCGATGCTCGATCAGGGCGTGGTCTGATCGGTAACACCGTTGTAAACCTCTTCTCCTCCTCCTGGTCCAAGAGCTCGCGCACGTTAGTGGCCAGAGCACTCAAGGTGAATGGCTTTTGAATGAACGCCACACCTTTCTCCAGATTGCCGTGTACGGCAATATTATCGCCTAATGTGGGGACCCTAATGTGGGGACACCTGACCCTAATGTGGGGACACCTTACCAATTAAGTCCATGTTTTTTTACGACCGGCTTTCTGCGACTTAATTATCCGCAGCAAAGATTTTTCAAGCGATTCAAGAAACGACTCGGCTCCCAATGCACGTCCCGTCCGCTCGTGTCTGCGGATCTTATCCGCGACCTCGGTATCTACATCTGACAGAAATAACTTCCAATCTCCAACAATATCCAGCAGGGGAGAGACCATGACCAGGC
>JBBQVT010000074.1:0-19601 GCA_038211245.1 Desulfobulbales bacterium
TCGTCCGGTCGATATACGCCGCGCATCTCCTCCTCATCGGAGAGGCCGCAGGAGGCCTTGATTGCCAGCTTCTGTCTGACCCGGTCAAAGATCAGCAGGGTTGCCCTCTCCATTTTCATGGTATCACCGAGAACCCGGAGAATACTCGCCAGTGTGCTGTCAAGATCGACCGCCTTGCCGATCAGTTCGGTAATCCTCGAAAGGGCGATCAACTCAAGCCCTTGAGTCCTGCCGTCTGTAGGTGTAACCATTGTGTACGCATCCATCTCTTAAGCTCCCCAGCGGCGAACCCTCGGCAACCGCCTACTTACAACTGCACCACATCCTTTGGCTGACAACCGGCGTTACGATCACCCGGCTGTCGAACTCTTCCAGCCTACAGTAAAGCAAGAGTTGTTCCATTTGGGCATATCACTGTAATTATTGCGTGTTTTTTATTTTTTTCGACAATCCCACCATTTTTTCGAACAAATTTGTACATCTGGACAACCACTAATTTACATTTTTGTAAAATATTTTGATTAACTGTCGGGGCTATGCTGAAATTCACATTTTATTACTTATTTGTCATGTTATGACCAAATCGCGCCTTTGCGCCAACCCGACAAACTCATTAATGAAGCCCCATTTATCCTCAATATCATACTGTTATTATTATTTTATTTTTAGAATTTTCAGTATGGCACACCTCTTGCTAATAGGTAGGCAACAGCAACAATAACACTGCCGCAAGGACTGCCGGTTGGAACTTGCAACATCGGTACCAAAGTCCTGCGGCAATGCCAAAGACCAACGCAACAACCACACTACTACCCACGAGGAGAACATCATGAGAAAGGTAGCAATTTACGGCAAAGGCGGAATCGGCAAATCAACAACTACCCAGAATACCGTGGCCGGGCTTGCCGAGATGGGACGAAAGGTCATGGTCGTCGGCTGCGACCCGAAGGCCGACTCAACCCGCCTGCTGCTTGGCGGTATGTCGCAGAAATCGGTACTCGACACACTGCGGGAAGAAGGCGAGGACGTGGAACTGGAGAATATCCGAAAACTCGGCTTCGGCGGAACCTGGGCGGTCGAGTCAGGTGGTCCGGAACCAGGCGTCGGCTGCGCCGGTCGGGGCATCATCACCTCGATCAACATGCTCGAATCCCTCGGTGCCTATGAAGAGAAAGAAGGCCTCAACTACGCCTTCTACGACGTCCTCGGCGACGTTGTCTGCGGTGGTTTCGCCATGCCGATCCGGGATGGCAAGGCCGAAGAGATTTACATCGTCTGCTCCGGTGAGATGATGGCCATGTACGCTGCCAACAATATCTGCAAGGGTATTATGAAATACGCCCAGTCCGGCAGTGTCCGTCTTGGCGGCCTCATCTGCAACTCAAGGAATGTTGACAACGAAAAAGAGATGATCGAGGAACTCGCCAAAAAGATCGGCACCCAGATGATCTATTTTGTCCCCCGCGACAATGACGTGCAACGGGCGGAAATCAACCGCAAGACGGTTATCGAATGGAACCCGCAGGCACCCCAGGCCGACGAATATCGCGGCCTGGCGAGAGCCATAGATAACAACAAGATGTTTGTCATTCCCAAACCTTTGGCAATCGAAGAACTGGAGCAGCTGTTGCTCGACTTTGGCCTTTTGGCAGCATAAAAGACGCATAATTCACCCACCACTTTGAAGAAGGAGAGTGCACCATGATGATCATGATCAGAGCCATAGTTCGACCGGAAAAAGCTGACGACGTTCTTGCCGCCCTTATGGATGCCGGTTTTCCCGCAGTCACCAAATACTCGGTGACCGGCCGCGGCAAGCAGCGCGGCATCAAGATCGGCGCCGTAACCTACGACGAGATCCCGAAAACCATGTTGATGAGTGTCGTCAAGGCGGCCGACAAGGATTTCGTTATCAGCACCATTATGGACGCGGCCCGTACCCCAGGCAAGGGAGCCTTCGGCGACGGCAAGATCTTTGTCACCGAGGTGGAGGACGTCTACACCATCAGTTCCGGGGTGCGCGAAGATACCCCGGTGGAGGTTGCGGCATGAAAGAGATTATTGCGGTCATCCGCATGAATATGATGAACAAGACCAAGGCTGCCTTGACCGCAGCCGGCGTCGATGCCTTCTTCGGCCACGAGGCGCAGGGCCGCGGCCTCGGCTTCGTCAACCGCGATCTGATTAAGGGCGCGGAACAGGGCTACGAGGAAGCGGCCATCCTGCTCGGCGAAAAGGGCAAGCTCTACCCCAAGCGGATGATCACCATCGTCGTCAAGGACAATGAGGTCGAGGGCATCGTCCAGGCAATTATTGCAACCAATCAAACCGGCAAGCCCGGCGACGGCAAAATCTTCGTCCTGCCGGTGGCGGATGCGGTTCGCGTCCGAACCGGTGAGAAGGGCGCGAAATCTATCGCGTGAGTCCCAGCAAGGAGGACATACAATGGCAAAGGCACAGAAATTGGTGCAGTGGGAACCGCACAATATTAAAGAACAACTGCTGGAAAAATATCCGCCGAAGGTGGCCCGCAAACGCGCCAGCCAAATAATGATCAACGAGGCTCTTTCGAATACCACTCCGGAGATTGTCGCCAACGTCCGCACCATCCCCGGCATCATCACCATGCGCGGCTGCACCTACGCCGGTTGCAAGGGGGTTATCATGGGGCCGGCCAGCGACATTGTCAATCTGGTGCATGGTCCCATCGGCTGCAGTTTTTACGCCTGGTTGACCAGGCGCAACCAGACCGACGCTAAGAACGACACGAATGCCAATTACATCAACTACTGCATGTCAACAGATATGCAAGATTCGGACATCATCTTCGGCGGCGAGAAAAAACTGGCGGCGGCCATTCAGGAGGCCTATGACCTCTTCCATCCGAAGGCCATCGCCGTCTTCGCCACCTGTCCGGTAGGTTTAATCGGTGATGATATTCACGCTGTGGCCAAGAAGATGAAGGAACAGTTCGGCGACTGCAACGTCTTTGCCTTCAGCTGCGAGGGCTATAAGGGCGTGTCGCAGTCGGCGGGCCACCATATCGCCAACAACCAGGTATTCACCCATGTGGTGGGTAAAAGTGAAACGGAGAAAACCGACAAATACAAAATCAACTTGCTCGGCGAATACAATATCGGCGGCGACGGCTTCGAGATCGACAGAATTTTCGAAAAATGTGGGATTAAGAACATCTCGACCTTCTCCGGCAATGCCACCTACGATAAGTTCGCATCCGCCAACCAGGCCGATCTCAGCTGCGTTATGTGCCACCGCTCCATCAACTACGTGGCCGATATGCTGGAAACCAAATACGGCATCCCGTGGATCAAGGTGAACTTCATCGGCGCCGAGGCGACCGCCAAGTCGCTGCGGAAGATTGCCCAATATTTCGGCGAGCAAGCATTGATCGATCTGGTTGAGAAAGTTATTACCGAGGAAATGCCGGAAGTAATGGCGGTGCAGCAGGAGGTCTATCCGCGGACCGAGGGCAAAACGGCAATGCTCTTCCTCGGTGGCTCTCGCGCCCATCATTACCAGGAATTGTTTAAGGAAATGGGCATCAAAACCCTGTCGGCAGGCTACGAGTTCGGGCACCGCGACGACTATGAAGGTCGGCATGTCATCCCCACCCTGAAGGTCGATGCCGACAGCCGGAATATCGAGGAAATCGAGGTGGAGGCGGATCCATTGCTTTACCGACCGCGAAAATCAGCAGAGGAGCTGGCGGCGCTTGAGGGGCAAGGGCTTACCTTCAAGGATTACGAAGGGCTCAACCCGAACATGGACAAGAACTCTCTGATCATCGACGACCTCAATCAGTATGAAGCGGAAAAACTGGTGGAACTGATGAAACCGGATCTCTTCTGCGCCGGGATCAAGGAAAAATATTCCATCCAGAAACTCGGCGTGCCGATGAAACAGCTGCACAGCTACGACTCCGGCGGACCCTATGCCGGCTTCAAAGGTGCGATCAACTTCTACCGCGAAATCGACCGGCTGGTGAACAGCAAAGTCTGGAGCTATATGAAGGCGCCTTGGCAGGAGAACCCCGAACTTTCGGCAACCTATGTTTGGGAATAACCAGTAGAAGGTGCACGGAGTGCACCCTACGGTTACCCCCATACGACGGCTCCAGTGTAGGGTGCACTCCGTGCATCTACGAAAAATAAATGCGAATAACACGTAAGAGATGACGCGCACATCGGCGCCAAAAGGATGGTACGACCATGCTACTAAGACACACGCCCAAAGAGATAACCGAGCGCACCGCTCTGATGATAAACCCGGCCAAGACCTGCCAGCCGATCGGCGCCATGTACGCGGCCCTGGGGATTAAGGGCTGTCTCCCGCACAGCCACGGTTCGCAGGGTTGCTGCGCCTATCATCGCAGCACCCTCACCCGCCATTATAAAGAACCGATCTCCGCCGCCACCAGCTCGTTTACCGAGGGCGCGTCGGTCTTCGGCGGCCAAGCTAACCTCCTGCAGGCGATCGACAATATCTTCACGGTCTATGAACCGGAAGTCATCGCCGTCCACACCACCTGTTTGTCGGAAACCATCGGCGACGACCTGCCGCAGATCTTCGACAAGGCAATGAAGGAAAAGAAGGTGCCGGCAGGTAAAACCCTGATCGGCGCACCAACACCCAGCTACGTCGGTTCGCATGTCACCGGCTTTTCCAATATGGTGAAAGCCATGGCCGCCCTGGCTACGCCATCGGGCAAGAAGAACGGTAAGATTAACATTATCCCCGGCTGGGTCGAGCCTTCCGACATGGAGGAAATCAAAAAAATCGCCGCCATGATCGGGGTGAGCATCAACATGTTTCCCGACACCTCGGGGGTGCTCAATGGCCCGCTGACCGGCGAATACAAGATGTTTCCCGATGCCGGGGCAAACATTGCCGATATCAAAGACAGCGGCAACAGTATCGGCACGCTCGCCCTTGGCGAATGGTGTTCGGCGGATGCGGCACGGCTCCTTGACACCAAGTGCAAGGTTCCCTGTTCGATCCTCGACATGCCCTTTGGTCTTGCGGCCACCGATCGCTTTGTCGATGCCCTGCGGACCGTCGCCGGCACATCGGTACCGGACGAGATTATGATCGAACGGGGCAAGCTGGTGGATATGATTTCCGATATGCACCAGTACTTCTATGGCAAGAAGGTGGCGCTGGTCGGCGACCCCGACCAGGTCATCGCCATGACCGAATTTCTGGTATCCATCGACATGTGCCCGATCCATATCGTCACCGGCACACCGGGCAAACGCTTTGAGGAACGGATCAGAGATATCACCAAGGATATGGGACGGGAAGTCAATGTCCGGGCTAAAGGCGACATGTTCCTTCTGCACCAGTGGATAAAAAACGAAGGGGTCGATCTTATCATCGGCAACACCTACTGCAAGTATATCGCCCGCGACGAAGATCTGCCCTATGTTCGCTGGGGCTTTCCGATTCTCGATCGCCAGGGCCACCAGCACTTTCCGACGGTCGGCTACATGGGCGGACTGCGACTTCTGGAACAGATTCTCGGCGTTCTTCTCGACCGTAAGGATCGCGACGATCCGGAATCGAAGTTCGAGTTAGTGCTGTAGAGCATATGCGCAGCGGCGGTGCATTTAATACGCTGCTGCCAAGTTTTAAATGGTGGAACAATGAGCATCATACCTACTGGAGGCAATACAAATTGCTGTTGCCTCCAACCAATAACGTCGCAATCGGTGGTGCATCTGCCGGTTGCCCCGCAGGTGGTCGCCCGGACCAGGTTTTCCCCACCAACCCCGCTGCGCAGTGGCTGTCTCATGGTCCCCGAAGCCATGGAGCTGCTGGCGGAGATGATGAAAGAGAGAGAAGAAAGTGCCACTATGGTGGCGATCACCGGTCCGGGCGATCCTCTGGCAACCCCCGATATCACTTTAGAGACCGCACGAACGGTGCGCGAGCGCTATCCGGCTGTGAAAATCGGCCTGAAGACCTTAGGCATAGGCAGCGAAAAGCTGGCCGGAGACCTGGCCCGGGCCGGGGTGAATTATGTTGAAATGCAGGTCGATGGTATCAAAGCGGATGTTCTCGAAAAAATCTATGCCTGGATCAGACCGGGTGCGAAAACCCTGAAGGTCGGTGAGGCAGTGGAGCTGTTGATCAGGGAACAGCGTAACGGGGTACCGGCCCTGCGCTTCCATAATATCGGGGTGACGATTCTTACCACCCTCTACCCCGGCCTGGACCTCGACCATGTAGCAAAAATCAGCGCGGCGATGATGGTCCTCGGGGCCGGCAGCATGGGCCTTATTCCCTATGCCCCGCAACCGGGGGCCGAGGTGGATCTGGAATGTCCCGAACAGATGGCCGTTCAGGCGATAACCGAAAAGGCCGGTGTCTCTTTACCAATCGTCGAACCGCGGCTCCTCGACCAACCCGCCGGGGCCGTGGGCCGTGCCCCCCTGCCGGTGCAGCCGCTGCCCCGCCCGACCGGGGAACGGCCCAACGTGGCGGTGGTCAGCTCGAACGGCATCGAGATTGATCTGCACCTCGGCCAGGCGACCAGATTGCTCATCTACGGACCGCGCCAAGATGGGCTTCCCTGCCTGCTGGAAACGCGGTACGCCCCGGAACCGGGAACCACCGAGCGGTGGGCCGAGTTGGCAGCCATTGTCAATGACTGTTTCGTGATCCTTACCGCCGGCGCCGGCGAGACGCCGCGCCGGGCTCTCGCTGAAGCCGGGATCAAAGTGCTGATTACCGAGGATAACATTGAGGGTACGGTCGATGTCCTGTACGGCGGCGGCAAGAAGGGCAAGAAAGGAAAAAACCAGTAACCACCCATCGTCACCGAAAAAACTACTACCAAATAAAGGAGTTAAAAATGGCCACACCGGAGAGGCAGGTTCTACTCTGCCAGAGTTTTCGCGTAAAAGGCGATCCCAAGGGGATCTGCCACAAACAGACCGACGGTTTTTTACAATATATCGAAGAGGAGATCCTCGACCGCGGTCTGGACATGCAGGTGGTTGCCACAGGCTGCCTGAAGCAGTGCGAATCCGGGCCGATCATGGTCATCCAACCGGAGAATTGGTGGTTCAAAGGGATTGACAGCGAGGCGGCCATCGACGCGGTCCTCGACGGCCTGGAAGATGGGACGCCGGCCGCCGAATACCGCATCAAATAATTGGCAGGGTTACACATATGATCCGCCCGGCGGCTCAGCCCGATATACCGACCATGATCGAACTTCTGCACCTGCTCTTTGCCATCGAAGCGGTCTTTGATTTTTCTGCCGAGCGGCAGGGGCGGGGGCTGGAATTGCTCCTTGCCGAATGGGGCGTCGGCCGAGGTGCTGACCGCATGCAGTTGCTAGCTGACCACACCAATCATCCAGCCCTTGATTTTTACCGGCAAAAAGGCTGGCAGGAAACGCAGCTCCTTTGCCTGCGTAACCGGTCGCACAAAAATAAGTAAGACGTTTATTTATTATAAACGGCATAAGGGGCCGTAAAAAAAATGGCCAAAATTGTAATAGCCATTTCTTAACGGCCCCTAAATACTCGACCAAGGAGATACTCCCATGAAACTTGTCCAGATCGATAATTGGCGCGACTATCGGCGCGACGGCAATCAATTCCTCAGAACCGCCCAGGGCGCATACAGCAAGAGAAAAAAGGCCTTTTCCGCCGACACCCTCTACAATCTGATCTGCATGGCCATCGAAAAGCTGATCATGGCATTCTTAATGAAAAGCGGCGACCTCGCCGAAAACCATACCATGGCCGACCTGCTGCGGGCGCTGCAGCTGCATCTCGGCGACGTGCCCGAGCTTGCTGAGAACCTTCTCTATCTCAACGATTTTCAGGAGATCTGCGACCTGGAACAGTTCACCATCCGCTTCCCGACCGAGGCGGATGTAATCAGGTTTCTCGCCATCGGCGAGGAGGTGCGGGCGGTTCTTTACCCGCACCTGTATGACGCCGAAATCGGTAATTCTACAAGGTACTGACCAGCATTTTTGTGGCAACAACTAAGAGCAGCAGGGAAAATATCCGCTTCAGCTTGTCAACAGGTAAACTATGCGCCAGTTTGACCCCCAGGGGGGCGGTCATAACACTTGCCGCGGCAATGCCGAAGAGAGCGGGCAGATAAACATAACCGACCGAATAGGGGGGCAAGGTGGCAAGCTTCCAACCGCCGAAGATATAACCAAGGGTTCCGGCTACCGCAATCGGTAGGCCGATCGCCGCCGAGGTGCCAATGGCGTTATGCACCCGAATATTGCACCAGAGCATGAACGGCACAGAGAGCGTGCCGCCGCCGATGCCAACAAAGCTTGACACCGCACCGATAATATTGCCAACAACAAACATCCCGATCTTGCCGGGCAGTTCACGCCCGCCTTTCGGCTTCTTATTGAAGAGAAGCTGGGTTGCAACGAAATAAAGAAAAATTACAAAAAATATTTTCAGGAAATTTGAGGACAACGATGAGGCAATACAAGAACCGAGAAAGGTACCAGTGAAGATACCGACAACTATTTTTTTTACCACATCCCAGTGCACCGCCCCGCGCCGATGATGCGCCATAAAGCTGGAAACCGAGGTAAACATGATGCTGGCCATGGAGGTCGCCAGGGCCAGATGCATGATCAACTCATGGGGAATAGCTCGTATTTCAAAGACATAGACCAGCATCGGTACAATCACCAAGCCGCCGCCTATACCCAACAGGCCTGCAAGAATCCCTGCGACAGCTCCTACCCCGCAATATATAGCCAGTGTTGTCAGCATCTCTTTCTCTCTGTTCGAATTTTTTAAAAGCCGCTATGGAATGTGAAAAAGGGCACAATGTAGTCATGGCCTTGCCAATTTGCAAGATCAGAAATGCATACCTTGATGCCTGCAAATGTCTCAAAACCCACCCGCCGAAACAATATACACGAGCCAAGAGAGACCAGACAGCAGCTTTCCCGATTTTCAAGTGACTTTCCGACAAATGGTCATTATTATCTGCGATGGTCCATTGTTGAGTCACTTAGGATGCTGTACTTTCTTGCCTATTATAACCGAGCCGCGCGATTGAACATACAAACCTCCAGGCCAAACCCCAACGGCACCACCAAGCGTGTTCCATTTGCGCAGCTTCGCGACCTGCTGCTGCCCTCCTTTCGACGCCATTATCTGCAGATTCTCGGAGGACTTGCCGCCCTGATCCTTGTCGACTTTCTCCAGCTCATCATACCAAAATTCATCAAACGCGGAGTTGATGCCCTGGAGTCCCTGACTATCACCCCCACCGGCCTCCTTCGCCTGGCCGGGATCATTGTCTTCATCGCCGTCCTCGTCGTTGCGCTGCGCTTTATCTGGCGCTATATGATCATCGGTTTTTCCAGGCTTCTTGAGCAGATGGTCAGGAACCGCATCTTTAGCCACATCCTCAAAATGGATGCGCCGTTTTTTGAGAGACGAACCACCGGCGACCTCATGGCCCACTCCAGCAACGATCTCTCCGCCGTGCAGATGGCCTGCGGCATGGGGTTGGTGGCGGCCGTCGATTCCCTGGTAATGTCTCTTGCGGCCATTGGTTTCATGATTGCCATCCACCCGCTCCTCACCTTTCTGGCCCTGCTGCCGATGCCCTTTCTGGCGGTCGCCACCCGGGTCCTCTCGGCTAAACTGCACCGCAAGTTTGCCACGGTGCAGGAAGAGTTTGCCGAATTGACCGAATTTTCCCGCTCCAACCTTATTTCCATAGGCCTGATCAAGGCCTATACCATGGAAAAATTTCAAACCGACAGGTTTGACCGGATCGGCAAAAAATATGTGAAAAGCAACCTGCAGGTCGCCGTCATCCAGGGTTTGATCACCCCCCTGGCCACTTTGGTCGGCAGCACCGGAATGCTCATGGTCCTTTATTTCGGCGGCAGTCTGGTGATCGAAGCGACCATCACCCTGGGCGATTTCGTTGCTTTCATCACCTATCTGTATATGCTCATCTGGCCGATGATGGCCATAGGCTGGGTGGCCAACCTGGTGCAGCGTGGCCTTACTTCCCTTGATCGCATTTACGGCCTTGTTACCAGTCAATCTACCTTGCCGGATCCGCTCCCCGAGAAAGAGCCGGAGAGGCTGGTCCGACCCGGGTTCCAATTGACCCATTTAACCTTTACCTACCCTTCCGGCAACAGCCCGGTCCTCCGCGACCTCAGCCTCAACCTCGGACCCGGCATTCACGGGGTGACCGGTCGCACCGGATCCGGTAAATCGACCCTTTGTCGGCTGCTGGTAAGGCTCTACCCTCTCGCCGACTCCATGCTGCTCTTCGGCGGCCTTGAAGTGAACCAGCTGCCTCTGGCCTTTATCCGTTCCCACATCGGTTACGTCGGCCAGGAGCCGGTCCTTTTCTCCGATACCATCGCTGCCAATATCGCCCTTGGCCGACCGGATGCGGGCCGCGAAGATATTGTCAAAGCCGCCGTCAATGCGGCGATCCATGAAGATATCCTGGCGCAGAAAGATGGCTATGACACCCTGATCGGCGAACGCGGCGTAAAACTCTCCGGGGGCCAACGCCAGCGCCTGGCCCTGGCTCGGGCTCTGCTCTGTGATCGACCGGTGCTGATCATCGACGACGGTTTGTCGGCGGTTGATGTGGCCACCGAACATGAGGTGTTTGCCGGGCTCAAACGGCATTTCCAGGGAAAAACCGTGGTTATCGTCTCCAATCGGATCAAATTACTGTCGATGACCGACCATATCATCATCCTCGGCGACGGCGCGGTGCAGAGCGAAGGCGACCATGAGCACCTGCTCGCCACCAACTCCCTGTATCAAGCGATGTTCGAAAAACAGATGCAGCAAGATAGCCAAGAAGAGGTCGCCCTGCCATGATGGACTACGGTTACAGTGAAGAGGGTCGGCAAGCCTCTCTCGGAGACCTGCAGCTATGGCGCAGAATCCTGCAATTTTCGGCGCCCTATACGCTTGGGTTGATCGGTGCCGTGCTCATCTCTCTTGTCATCACCTGGGCGACACTGACCCTGCCCTATCTGGTGCAGACGGCCATCGACCATTCCATTACCGCAAACCAGTTGCCGACAGACCTGAGAATTGCCGGGCTTGGCGAAAAGGCATTCCTTTACGGCAGCATTATAATCGGCGTGTTTTTTGCGACTTTCTGCCAGATCCTCGTCCTCGAATGGGTGGGGCAGTGGGTTATGCACGGCGTCCGACAAAGTCTTTTCAACCATCTTCTCCATCTCGATTTGCCGTTTTTCAACACCCGTCGTACCGGCCAGCTGGTAACCCGGCTGACCAACGATATTCAGAACATGAATGAAATGTTCACCTCGGTCATCGTCACCCTCTTCAATGACCTGCTGCGACTGCTCGGAATCCTGGTTCTGCTGTTCTGGATGAACCCGCGGCTGGCGGCTCTGATGGCGATTTTCGTTCCTATTGCCCTTATTATTACTCTCTTTTTTGCTCAGCTGGCGCGGCAATGCTTCCGCGCCATACGCAGCCAACTGGCAAAACTCAACAGTTTTCTCTCGGAAACCCTGTCCGGCATCGCCATCCTGCAGCTCTTCGGCCGACAGGAAACATCGCGCCGCACCTTCGAAGGCCTCAGCGCCGGATACCTGAATCAAACACTCGGCCAGATTCGTCTCTTCGGCATCTTTATGCCACTCACGGAATTTCTCAGTTCGGCGGCGCTGGCCCTGATTCTCTGGTACGGCGGTGGTGAGGTGTTGCAGAAAAGACTGACCCTCGGCGAACTGGTCGCCTTCATTTCCTATATGCGCCTTTTCTTCCAACCTCTCCGCGAACTTGCCCAAAAATATTCGATCGTTCAATCGGCCATGGCCTCGGCCGAACGGATTTTTCAGCTGCTCGACACCAAGAGCAGTATCCCGCAGGCATCGGTCCCCGCGACCATCACAAACCTTAAGGGAAGGCTTGAATTCCGTAATCTGCGCTTTGGATACGCGCCGGACAATCCGGTACTGCACAACATCTCTCTTACCCTGCGGCCCGGACAAACAGTAGCCCTAGTCGGGACAACCGGTTCCGGCAAGACCACCCTTGTCAACCTCCTCCTCAGATTTTACGACCCACAGGAAGGGCACATCCTCATCGACGATACGGATATCGCCACCCTCGATCTCCAAGAACTGCGACTGATGGTCGGTGTTATCCTGCAGGATGTGTTCATTCTCCAGGATACCCTGCTGGCCAACATCGTCATGGACACCGGCCACAGCCGACAGCAGGTGCAGGAGATTCTCACCCGTACCGGCATGAATCGCTTCGTGCAGAAACTGCCGCAAGGTCTCGACACCGCCATCGGCGAAGGTGGAATGGAGCTGTCGACCGGTGAAAAACAGCTGCTCTCCTTTGCCCGCGTCCTCTGCCGCAATCCGGCCATCCTCGTCCTTGATGAGGCGACGGCGGCAATCGACACCGAGTCGGAAAACATCCTTGAGCAGGCCATCGCCGACAGCTTTAAGGGACGGACCTCGCTGGTCATTGCCCACCGCCTTTCAACAATTAGACGTGTCGATCACATTATCGTTATGGCGCACGGCCGAATTGTCGAACAGGGCAGCCATGAAGAGCTCCTCAGTTATAACGGCCACTACGCCATGCTGGTGGCCATGGACTTGCAAAACGGCCATTGACGGTTTGGCTCTTCCCTCAGGCCATACCGAGATAGGCCTTCTGCACGGCTTTATTACTTCTGAGGTGCACCGCTGAATCGGTGACGGTGATTTCTCCGGTCTGCAGAACATAGCCGCGATGGGCAATGGACAGGGCCATGAGGGCATTCTGTTCAACCAGCAGGATGGTGGTGCCCTGGTCGTTCAGTTGCTTGATGATATCAAAAATCAGCTCAACAAGAATCGGCGCCAAGCCCATCGACGGCTCATCGAGCATGAGGAGGCGCGGATTGAGCATGAGGCCGCGGGCAATGGCCAGCATCTGCTGTTCCCCGCCGGACAGCGTCCCGCCATACTGATCTATTCGCTCTTTTAAGCGGGGAAAGAGGGTGAAGCCATTTTCCATCCGCTCTTCAACCAGATTCGCGTCGTCGACCGTAAAGGCTCCCATCTCCAGGTTTTCCTTGACCGTAAGCGTCGGGAATATGCCCCGCCCCTCGGGTACATGCACCATGCCCTGGTGAACGATCTCATGCGGTTCCATCTTCGTTATGTCCTTGCCGTCAAAGACAATCCGCCCCTTCTTGGGATGCAGCATGCCGGAAATGCTGCGCAGTGCCGTGCTTTTCCCGGCCCCGTTGGAACCGATAAGGGTGACGATCTCCCCTTCGTTGACCTCTACCGATATCCCTTTCAGGGCATGAATATGGCCGTAATAACTATGGATATTGTCAATTGTCAAGAGGCTCATTGCATTTTCTCCTCATGCTGTCCGGCCACGGCGCCACGCCCAAGGTAGGCCTCGATGACGCGGCTGTTG
Source organism: Desulfobulbales bacterium (assembly GCA_038211245.1). GTDB lineage: Bacteria > Desulfobacterota > Desulfobulbia > Desulfobulbales > Desulfocapsaceae > Desulforhopalus_A. Next base: position 13,476 of record JBBQVT010000074.1, read on the forward strand.
TTGCGTATTTCCGCGGGCGTACCCTGGGCTATTTTCACCCCGTAATCCATAACGCAGATATCTTCGGATATGTTCATAACCACGCGCATATCGTGCTCGATGAGGAGGATGGTAATGCCCATTTTGTCGCGGATATTCCTGAACAGTTGGATTATATCCTCGGTCTCCTGCGGATTCATGCCGGCGGCCGGTTCGTCGAGCAACAGCAATTGCGGATCGGCGGCTAATGCCCGGGCAATCTCCAGTCGACGCTGGGCCCCGTAGGGGAGATTCTTGGCAAGTTCATTTTCCACATTGTGCAAGCCGACATACTTCATCAGCCGTAATGCCTTCTGCTCGGCTTCCCTTTCCTCTTTCTTGAAGGCCGGCGATCTGAACAGGATTGCCAGGGCCGATTGTTTAAAATGAATGTGCATCCCGACCATGATATTCTCAATAACCGTCATGTCGGGAAAAAGGCGGATGTTCTGGAAGGTTCGCGCTATGCCGCAGGCGGCTATCTGATCCGGCCTGAGGCCGAGAAGAGATTTGCCATTAAAGGTGATTGATCCGCTATCCGGCTTGTATATGCCGGTGAGGGTATTGAAAAAAGATGTTTTCCCAGCGCCGTTCGGGCCGATTATCGAAACAATTCGACCTTTTTCCAGAGAAAAAGTGACGTCACTGATCGCTTTTAGTCCACCAAAGGTCTTGGTAATATTTGCAATTTCAAGTAATGCCATTGGCAGTTCTCCTTATTTGGTCTCTTCCCGGGCCACATCGCGTTTACGCCGTTTGGCGGGAATCAAACCGGCGGGCCGAAAGATCATCATCAGAATGAGAATGAGACCAAAAAGCAGTTTCTGATATTTTGCCGGATCCAACTGGGTCGACAGATTCTTCCAGGCAAAATTAATAACCGGAATTACCGCATCACTCTGGCGCAGGTCATTGAGATACAGAGAAAAACCCTGGAGCACCTGGAGGTTGAGGATAGTCACCGTCGCCGCCCCGAGAATAACCCCGGGAATACTGCCGGAACCGCCGAGAATAACCATCGACAGGACGCCTATGGACTGCATGAAGGTAAAAGACTCCGGACTGATAAAGGTGCGGCTGGCGGCCAGCAGGACACCCATGACTCCGGCAAAACTGGCGCCGACGGCAAAAGCGGTAAGTTTCATCCGTACCAGCGGGATACCCTGGGCGATGGCCGCGGTTTCATCCTCGCGTACCGCCGTCCAGGCCCTGCCAAGTTTCGAGTCGTCAAGACGTCTGGTAACAAAGATAATGACAATAATGACCATCAGGGCGAGGATGTAAAACATGAGATTGTACATATCCGCCCGACTTATCGGATGACCAATCAACGGACTGAAGATTGTATTGAACCAATCAACTGCGAACTCCGGCATGGTCGGCCGCTGGATCGGGGTGATGCCCTGGGGGCCATTAGTGATATTCAGCGGCTTATCGAGGTTGTTGGCGAGTACCCGGATAACCTCTCCAAAGCCTAAGGTAACGATGGCCAGGTAATCACCCTTCAGCCTGAGAACCGGCAGACCGAGAAGAATCCCGGTAAGACCGGCGATGACGACGCCGACCAAAAGAAACATATAAAAGGCGTCACCCGGCAGAAGAAAAGGCAATCCTGCCGGTTGCGTGCCAGGGGCAAAGTGCAGCACGTAGAATTGCTGTGACCCGAAAAAGGCCCACAGATATGCGCCTACTGCATAAAAAGCGACATAGCCGAGATCAAGTAGACCGGCAAAGCCGACGACGATATTCAGGCCAAGGGCCAGTGCCGCAAAGACGCTGATCTGGAAGATGACCTCGAGATAAAAGATATTTCTCACTCCGATGATGGGAATAATGACCAGAGCCATAATCGCTGCGACGATAAGCTTGAAACGCGCGTCGGCACGAAAAAAATAGAGTGACAAAAACGAAGTGATAAGAACCAGAAAGGCCAGATTGGAGCGCGGCTGGGTATATACCAAAAAAGTGCCGGCAATCATATGGACGAGGATAAAAACATACGCCAATGGCCCCTGGTTTACTTTATCGAACAATGCTTTTAAATACGACGAAACCATGAGAATCTCCTATGCTTTCTGACCGACATTTTTGCCCATCAGCCCCTGAGGCCGGAAAATGAGCACCAGAATAAGAATACTGAAGGCGAAGATATCCTTGTATTCCGAACCGGCCGCACCCATGGTGAATGTTCCCATGTACGAACCGGCAAAGGTTTCCAGCAAGCCAAGTATAATACCCCCAAGGAGCGCCCCGGTCATGTTGCCGATGCCGCCGAGGACCGCCGCGGTGAATGCCTTCAGTCCGGGGAAAAAGCCGATAAAGGGATCAATCCTGGTAAATTTCAGAGCGTACAGCACACCGGCTGCGCCACCCAAAAGTCCGCCGACAAGAAAGGTCAGAGAGATAATGCGGTTGACGTTTATTCCCATGAGACTGGCGGTCGGCATGTCCTGAGCAACCGCGCGAATCGCCTTGCCGACCCTGGTGGCGTTCACTAGATAGTTAAGGCCGACCAGCATCAACACGGCGACAACAATAACGATAATCGATTTGATGGAAATCCCCAGGGTGAGCTTTGAGGCACCCAAAACCAATTTCCCAAAGATTATCCGATCATCGAAGTTGCCAAAGGTCGGCATGATGCGGTTGAACTGGCCGGAGGTCAAGCCTTCCACCAGACGGATAACATCCTGGAGCAGGAAGGAGACGCCGATGGCCGAAATCAAAGGCACAAGGCGCGATGCCCCGCGCAGGGGACGATAGGCGATTCGTTCGACCGCTACAGCCAGACCGCCGGCGGCGAGCATGCCGAGAAGAATTGCCAAAAGCAGGTAGGCATAGGCCATAAACAGCGATGCCCCGGCCAGAACGCCTGCCGACTGGAGGAAGATAAGCAGCTCCACCCCGACAAAGGCCCCGACCGCAAAAATTTCACTATGGGCGAAGTTAATGAACTGGAGAACCCCGTACACCATGGTATAGCCGAGAGCGATGGCAGCGTAGACGAAGCCGATGGTCAAGCCGTCGATAACCACCTGGGGCAGGTTGGTGAGGGTATAGGTAAGCACAGTGACATTGAGCTTCTCCATGAGATGCACGCCGACCGCCGATCTATCAAGAACCAGGGCCAGTGCCACTACAATTGCCGACATGGCTGCGGCGCTGCCGACGGAAAACACCAGCAGCTGACCGATCGGCCGTACTAATTCATATACATTAATATATCTCAGGAATCGTTTCATAAAGGCTCCCCGGAGTTGATAAAGAACCGGCCCTTTAAACAACAAAGGGCCGGGGCAAAAAACCTAGGAGGTCTTATTTGGGAGGCGCAATCTCAAGAGTCTGAACTATTGGATTGGTGGGCCATGCGGCAGGATCGGCAGATTTGACCTGCTGGATGAAATACAACGATTTCTCCGGATCACCAATGGCATTAAAGGTATAGGTGCCGGTAATTCCCTTGAAGCCCTGGAGAGCACGAACGGCCTTGGCTACTGCCTCTCGGGTCGGAACTTCATTTTTATTGGCAACAGCAGCATTCTCAATGGCCTTCAGCACGATAGCCATGCAGTCAAAACTCTGGGCCGCAAATGGCTGCGGTGCAGCTTTGTATTTGGCGGTAAAATCTTCAATGAATTTAGCGGTTCCGGGGTATACAGATGCGGGACCGGCAACAGTTGAGTAGAAAGTTCCACCACCGGAGAGCAGGGTTTTTCCACCGATTTTTGCAGCGTCTGCGGAGTCAAAACCATCATCACTCATGAAGGTACCCTCATACCCTTTCTCTCGTGCTTGTTTGAAAAGCAGGGCAGCTTGCGCGGCCATACCGCCAAAGTACACCATATCCGGATTGCCGGCGATGACCGGGGACAGAAGGGCGTCAAAATTGGCTTTCTCTTCGGTTCCTTCAAAACCCAAGAGTTTGATCTTGTTTTCCTCGGCTCTTTTCTTAAAGAACTCGGCAATGCCTTGACCGTAAGCGGACTTGTCATGAACAACAAAGGCGGTCTTCACGCCTTTGGCGGCGGCAAAGTCGGCACCGACCACACCCTGAACGTCATCACGTCCAACGATACGGTTAACTTCCAGATAGCCACGGGTGGTGACCTTCGGGTTGGTGTTTGCCGGAGAAACATTGACCAGTCCGGAGGTATGATACACTTCGGAGGAAGGGATCTGTACGCCGGAGTTATAATGGCCGACAATGCCGAGAATTGCCGGGTCTGACACTATTTGCTTGGCATTGGCAACACCGTTATCCGGATTGGCTTGATCGTCGAACGGGGCCAAGGTGACTTTAAAACCCAAGGCGGTCAAGGGTCCGCCCAGTTGCTCGAGGGCCATCTCGGCGCCACGTTTGATGTCCACACCAGTGAGACTTTGATCTCCGGACAGCGGCGACTGGGTGGCGACTTTGATGGCTTTGTCGGCAGCTCCTGCTGAACCGATTAACGCAAGTGTCATACCTGCGGCAACCATCATTGAAAATACGGAAATCCTTCGCTTTGACATACTTTTCTCCTCTTGTGTTGTAACAGCTTTTTTGTTCGGTTGACCATGCCCGGTGGTGCGGAAGAGTATCATTCATACTCATACTGCACCACTTTTGACATTGGTATCCTCAACGACCCTGTGTTCTGGTCTAAATCCAGGAGGGAAAACCAGTATACTGAAATTGAATACATTTTAAGTATGCACCGATAATCCTCCTTTGCTTCAGCGACTTCATGCTATCTGATTGCCTCGGCTGACGCAACTAATTTTGCGGATTTCTGCACGCAAGTGTAATTTTTTTTCTATCCTACAAAATCGTATCCTGTGGCTGCGAAATTTACAAATTTGTGAGGGAAAAAGAAATTAAGAGCCCCAGGCGAAGAAGCGACCGGACTTGGCCGGCAAATGTTCATTGCCCATCGTAGCTTGAAGGCGTGTCGGTTTTTTAAAAAGACCAGACATCGGTTAGATCAACGGCATCGATCGGCGTCGTGCCGGCATCTTCCGTCTGGACCAGACAAATACCAAGAGCGGCGAACCGGTACCAGCATCGCATCCGACTTATTTCTTCACCCCGCTGATAACCGAAGAATCGTTTGGGGTAGCACATTTCCGGTGGCTGATCTCGCTCACCCCGGCCTGATTCAGCATGGCGAATATCTCGGCCCGCGAATAACTCCGGCCGCCATCGGTTCCAACCAGCATATTAAGAGAAAAAAGTGCGGCAAACTCCGGCCCATCCTTCGCGTCGTCGAGGATGAAATCGTGGATGAGAAGCAAACCACCCGGTACCAGAGCGGCAACGGTCTTGTTAATACACTCCTGACACTCCTCCGGAGAGTTGCTGTGCAGGATATGCGATAACCAGGCGACATCGTAGGGTCCGCCGCTTATCGGGTCAATATTAAAATCCCCACCGATAAATTCGATACGTTCAGATAACCCAAAGCGAGCCACGGTCTGCCGAGCAAAGGGTTCGGTGCTTTGCCGATCAAGGATTACCGCTGTAAGTTCGGGGTTGGCCTGACAAAAGTGAATGGCATAGGTTCCGGGACCGCCACCCAGATCGAGCAGTCTTTTTCGTCCGGTCAGATCGAACTGCCCCACCAACTGCGGGGCAATCCCCATCGCCAGGTTGAACATGCCCAGCAGAAAACTTTCTCGCTCAATCTCCGTACCGTAAGAACGCCGAGTTACTTTTTCCCCGGTCATCACCGCAGCATCAAGCTGCGCCCAACCATCAAGGATGTGGTGGTGATGAAGGATGATATGTCCCATATAGCCCGGTAAACCGGCGTCAAGAAATTTTCCGGCGAACTCGCTGTTTTTATACATGCCGTCTGTTTTCACAAGCAATTGCATGGCCGCCAGGGCGTCAAGCAGCAATCCTGTGGCCCGGCTTTCGCTGCCGACCACATGCGCTACCTCCAGCGCATCCTTTGGGCCGCTTCCGAGCACCGAGAAAATCTTCAACCGTACTCCGGCTTGGAGGGCACACCCGCGCCAGTAGCCACTGGAGATCCCAAGCATCATCCCAACACTCCACTCTGTGGTCATAGCAGATTTCCTCCTTGCTGGTTTTTTGCAGTTCACTTTTACAATTCAAAATGCAGG
>JBBQVT010000075.1:0-19550 GCA_038211245.1 Desulfobulbales bacterium
GGTTGGCGCTGCTCGTTCGAAATAGCCGCAAGATCCTTAACGCTATCGGCAAAGCCAGAGAGCACTTCCTTTAGGGAGGCAAGCGTCGCCTCAAAAGTCGACAGATCGGCAGGGATGGCGGATATCTCAGATCCAAGAAGACCAAAGTACTCCCCAACCAGCCCAAGGAAGCGGGCCTTTTCGCCGCGGTACAACCAGACGATGGCGGTCAGGTTGGCGAGCTGTTCCGGGCTGAAATCGTAAATTTTGCGGGTAACCTTGCGGTAGATGTTGCGGGCATCGAGCATCAACACTTGGTCGCGTCGCTCTTCGGGCTTGCCCTTGTCAAAGTGCCAGAGCTCACAGGGGACGGTGCGGGTATAGAAGAAATTGGAACGGATGGAGATCATTACGTCGACTTCTCCGGTTTCGACGATCTTCCGGCGGACCTCGGCCTCACCATGCCCGCCGCTGGACGCCTGGGAAGACATGACGAATCCGGCCCGGCCTTTCTCGCCCAAGTAGCTGTGAAAATAGGAGATCCACAGGTAATTGCCGTTGCTGACCTTCTTGGTCTTGTTAACCCCCGGCAGACCGAAGGGCAGGCGACGATCATCCTTTACCTTTTCGGCATCCACCATATCGACGTTAAAAGGAGGATTAGCCATGACAAAGTCGCACTGGCCAAAAATCGGGTGCACATCCTCGTAGAAGGTGTTGGCCTCCCGGATGTCGCCTTCCAGCCCGTGCACGGCCAGATTCATCTTGGCCAGGCGGATAGTGGTGCCGGTCTTTTCCTGGCCGTAGAAGGTGACCTTATGGCTGGTATCGAGACCCTTATGTTCTATGAAGTGGCTGCTTTGTACGAACATGCCGCCGGAGCCGCAGGCAGGGTCAAAGACAATCCCATGATCGGGCTCAATGACGTTGACGATGGTCTGCACCAGGGATGGCGGCGTAAAGAATTCACCGTTGTCCTGCGCCCCCTGCATGGCAAACTTCATCAGGAAGTATTCATAGATGCGGCCGAAAAGATCGCCGCCTGCGGTTCGTACCGCCTCCGAATCGAAGGCCCGCAAAATATTTTCCAGCAGCGTGTCATCAAATTGCGCATACTCCTTGGGAAGCTGGCCACGGAGAGGTTCGAACGCCTCTTCGATGGCGTTCATTGCCTCAACCAGTGCAGCGCCGAGGCTTACGCCCGTGGCAGTTGCAGCAGGGAGTCATAGCGGGCATTCTCCGGCAGCAGCAGGGCACGGCGCTTGATAAAATCACCCTTTGCCAGCGGTCGCTTGGGCATCTTTCCGGAGGCCTGGTCGGCTTTGATTTGTTGCAGGGCCTTCTCGTATCGGTTACCGGCGTGACGGAGAAAGATGATGCCGAGTACCGGCATGCAGTACTCACTGGAAGTCAATTTGGAGTTAGCCCGCAGCTGGTCGGCTGCCTCCCAGAGACTGGCTTCGATCTGTTCAATATTTTTCATGGTGTTAGTGACATAGGTGTGGCGTATGAAGAGAAAAATGAATTGATGATGGAATTATCCGGGCTGCGCTATATGTACTCCATATTCCCGCAATTTCTCCAGTACTTTCTTCCTGATCAAGGCATTCATCGTTTCCGCGGCTTCGCCGTTGACTATTACCTCCTCCATGCCTTAAACGGTGCAGTGTGGGACAGCCTTGATCGGCTTAGCGTTGGTGATTTTTTCGATCAAGAAAACCAGGCCGGTACCGAAGGACTGAAATATGCCGCAGCAAAAAATCTTGGACTGATCATCATGGAGCCTCTACGCGGTGGCAACCTCGGTCCGGCCGTCGCGCCGCCGGCAATAAGAAATCATTGAGATCAATAGCGGTTACCCGAGCGGTTGCGATTACGGAGATCATTACGAATCTGTCTTTCCGTCCAACCCCGATCAATGATAAGACTTCGATAGATGCGTATTTCTTCTCGTGAAGGCCTCTTGTTCAGAACGTCTTCAAAGGAACGGAGAACTATTTCCGTCGGATCTTCGGCAGACCCTGAGGAAGAATCTTCATACTGATCCTCTGAACCTCCGTGCCGGTGTGTCGAATCCGTTTGTTGATACCGACGTTCGCGGCGGTCCGAATGGTCGGATATCATGTAAACTATCTTAAACTCGGCCCGGCATCCGTTGCTTACGGTAATACCGGATTCGTTGGCCACCCATGATTTGCCTTCAATGCAGGGTTTGCTGGAAAGTTGTTGGATCTTCCTGATTTCCTTAATTTCAGCACCGCGAGGAGCGACCGGCAGTTCACAACGGCGTGGTGAGAATTCCTCACTTTCGCAGCGTATAATGTGTGATATCTGTTCAGACACTGCGAGTTTCGGAATAATGAAAAATGCACAAACAATGATCGTTGTCGCCAGGATATTTTTCATATTATCACCAGGTTGAGGAGAGTTTTTTGCTGAAAATCCGCAAATAATACCATATAAGTATACGAGTTGTAAGCACAAAGGAAAAGGGGAGAGAACGGATTTTTGAAAAAAGTGGCAGGTCGGTCGGGAAAATATTGATGGGGAATGTATGAATTTTCTGGTACAGGGACGATTTTTCATTCTGCTTACAGATCTCTGTCCAGCTTGACAAATATGGAAAAATGGACGAATCCTGCGATGACTACGTTTGCCTGAAAAATATTGATAAATTCTTGTTCGGCAGAAAAGATTTCTGTGAAGGGCTTTAACTCCAAAAAACGAAAACAAACTGCAGTCATGGAAATGATCTGCTCAATATAGAGGAATTCGCACCATGTCGGCTAATATGAAAATACTCTTTGCTTTGACCCTTATACATTTCACCGGTGATTTTTACACCGCCTTCATCACCCCTTTGTTTCCGGTCTTTGTTGACAAACTCGGTCTTACCCTGACCCAAATAGGTGTTATTGCCGGTACCATGCGCCTCCTCGCCTTTATCATCCAACCGACCGTCGGATATCTCGCCGACCGGTATCAGACGCGGGCCTTTATCCTCATCGGACTAGCGCTGACCATCGTCTTTATACCGCTTTCGGGCATAGCCCCCAATTTTGGGTTCCTCCTCCTTTTTGTCGCTCTCGGCTCGGTCGGTTCCTCCATGTTTCATCCTTCAGTTACCGGTATGGTGCCCCTTTATGCCGGCAGCAAGGCCGGATTTTCCATGTCGGTATTCAACACCGGCGGTACCTTGGCCTTCGGCCTCGGTCCCCTGTTTATCACCTGGTATGTGGCTTCTTTCGGCTTGTCGGCCATGCCTGCAACCATGATCGCCGGTCTGCTGCTTCTGGTCTATCTCTTTCGGGTGATTCCTCAGCCGCAGAGCGAGGGGATGAGGCGCACGAGTTTTTTAGGAGCGCTCAAGGAAAGCCTGGGGGATGCCTGGAAAGTCGTTGCCTTGATCTGGCTGGTCATGCTCTTGCGGGCCATAGTAGGTCAGTCATTTCTGACCTTTATGCCGGTGCTTTATGTGCAGGAGGGTTTCAGTGTGGTGTCGGCAGGGGCCATTTATTCGCTTTTTATCTTTTCGGGCACCATCAGCGGCCTGCTTTCCGGCCACATCTCCGATCGTATCGGTTTCAAGCCGGTTTTTCTTTTTTCCTATCTGTGCATGGCCCCGGCCCTCTACCTGCTTATGCAACTGAACGGCAACTGGGTCTATGCCGGTGCAGCCTTGGCCGGCGGCTTTGTCCTGGCACCCCTGCCTCTCGGCGTTACTATGGCCCAGACCCTGGCGCCGAAAGGCCGCTCCATGGTCGCAAGTCTGATGATGGGCTTTGCCTACGGCCTTGGCGGCGCCATCACCCCTCTTGTCGGCAACCTCGCCGATTCCTATAGCATTCGCCCGGTCCTCACTGTTATTGCCTTTGTTCCCCTGCTGGCTCTGCCGATTATCGCGTTTTTTCCAAAAACCCGCAGCAACGGCTGATGCCAATAATACAACCTTCCCGATGTGTCGCATTCACCATGGCAATCCACCCTGAACTCAGCACCTTCATTGAAGATATCCAGCATAACTGCAATATCTCCGATGCCCGGGATCATGGCATTTATACCATGTGTACCATGGTCCTCAAACTCCGCAATCTCTATAAATGGGAAAAAGGTCTGCAACCTTGGGAAGAGCCTGAGACAGCCGATCTTCTCGACTGGATTGAGGCAAAAGAAAACTTCTGGGCAACCATAGTCGACGAGCCTTTTCGTCCCCTCTCGGTTTCCGGAAAGACCCTTGATTCGTTCGATCTCGAAGAGATCAACGGCGCTCTTTTGGGGACGAAAGTTCAGTACGGTGCCGGGTTCGGGCGATCAATGAAGACCGTCTTTTTTCTCGCTGAGATCATCGAGCAACGCCGGCTGGAGGGGTGTTCGATAGTAATTTTAGGGAAAGAGTGGGCAAAAGAAATGGCCGCTCCCTTTGCCATGGTGCAGGATGGCCTGATAATTATCCGCAAGGAATCTCTGCGCTTTTTTTTCTGGGACCAAATCATGGAGGTTCGCTCCTCATGTCGCAACGCCATACGGCAAGCTTTACAGCCCTATGGCGTTTATAAAAACGGCACCCTTGATCGGGAGCTGTTTAAGTCGGCGCTGGATACCATCGTCGAAAAGGAAATGAACCTGTTTATTTACCACGAAATTGGCGAGATCCGGCAAACGACCCTTACCTCCGATGCACTGAGGCTAATAATCGGCCATTTTCCCGGTACGGTGCTGGAATTTGTCAGCCGGGCGGTGAAGGATATCCTGGCTGACACGCATCCAAGAGGTCTTTTGGCCTACGCTATCCGCGAGCGACGCGACTCATCCCTCGGCTTTTACCTGTCGATGCTCGATGGCTTGAGAGAAAGGTTGTTCCCGGAGATAATCGCCGCCTGGCAGCTGTTTCAGGCCGATGGCAACTGGGCGCATATCGAACAGGCGCGTGCCACCTGCTGGGAGAGAAACCAGCAGGTGGCCGAGCAGATAAAAGCGATTTCCCTGGCCATCGGCAGTGAGCCGGATGAATTGCTCATGCGCCGTTTCAATAAGCAGATTCTCGCGCCGTTGGGACTTGAAAAGCCCAAAGATGCATAGCCTGAAACAGAAACAATGTTGCCGAGGCAATCGTACAGAAGAGCAATGCGGTCGTTAATATTTTTTTCAGTACATTTCTTTTGCCATCGCCACCCAGAGTTGGTAATTAGCGAATATGCATAAAGGTATGACAACGGCTTAAGCCCAAGCCGATCTTTACGTTCAGGCGATATGGAACTCTCTAAGGATAAAACTGCTCCCACCATCCTGGTAGTTGACGACAACCCGGTAATCACCAAACTCATGGTGGAACTGTTACGCCGTTCAGCCTATCAGGTTCAGGCCGTCGCCTGCGGGGCCGAGGCCATAGAAAGTCTCAAGACCCTCAAAGCGGACCTCATCCTGCTCGATGTCGATATGCCCGGGCAATCAGGATTTGCGGTCTGTCGGGCTATCAAGGCGAATCCACTGACAAAAGATATTCCTGTTATTTTCGTCACTTCCCGTGGCGAACGGGAGGATATCGTTCACGGCTTTGAGGCGGGGGGTCAGGATTACATAGTCAAGCCGTTCACTCGCGCCGAGTTGTTGGCTCGTGTGCGAACGCACCTGACTCTACGCAAGGTGCAGGAGGATTTGCAGGCAAGCGTTATTCGTTATCGGAACCTGTCCATTCTCGATGATCTCACCGGCTTCTATAATACCCGCTTTCTTTACCAGTCTCTCAATGAACAGCTGGAGAGTCATGCGGATCGGCCGCTTTCCGTGGTTTTTATTGATATCGACAGTTTCAAAAAGGTCGTTGATACCCATGGCCACCTCAACGGCAGCAGCACTATCGCGGAACTCGCGGAAGTTATCATGCCGCTATTGCCGGAGGAGTCCTATGGGGTAAGTTATGGAGGTGATGAATTCGTTCTGGTTCTCGCGGGCCATAACCGCATGCAAGGCGGGCGGCTTGCCGAACTGATTCGCCGGGCCATCGAGCAGGCGAGTTTTCTTTCATTTTGTGACCTGAACGTTCATATTACCGTCAGCAGTGGCATTGCTACCTACCCCGATGATGCGCGAACCCTTGAGGAACTGCTGGGCAACGCCGATCATGCCTTGTTTGAGGCCAAGCGCCTCGGGAAAAACAAAGTCGTCAGTTTTTCCGAGATGATGCAAGGGCAACCAGTCTCTGCGGCCTAAAAGGCTTGCCGCAACCACATCTGTCCATCCCCAGGGTTTTCCTGTTTTGCTGATGAAGAAAAGTGGTCGTGCAAATCATCCTGGATGACATTGCGTCTGTGGTGTACACTGGAGAGCTCTGTGAGTATGGTGCTAGGGTGAGAGATTAAAGTTGAGTGTAGACGCATGAACCGATTGGCAATTACCGTATTTTTACTGTGCTGCAGCAATGTCTTCATGACCTTTGCATGGTATGGGCATCTGCGCAACCATGCGCATAAACCATGGATTATCGCAGCGCTGATCAGTTGGGGAATAGCCTTGTTCGAGTATCTCCTGCAGGTGCCCGCCAATCGGGTGGGACATGAAATCATGCCGGTCGGGCAATTGAAGATTCTCCAGGAGGTCATCACGTTGTTTGTATTTGTGCCTTTTTCCATCTTTTACCTGAAAGAGAAACTCTCCATGGATTATCTGTGGGCAGGTTGCTGTCTCCTGGGCGCAGTTTTTTTCCTGTTCCGGAGTAAACTCTTCCCCGCATGACACATTGCTATTACGGCTGGATCTTGGGCGGACGACTCCATGAAGATCGAGGGGTGGGAGTGAAAATGGCTGAAAAATCGAGAAACGGCTGGGATGCGCTTGGCAAAATGGGTCGAATCGGCAATCGACCTTATTGGGTTCTGGGTTTGTCGATTGTTGTCAGAGCAATACATCTGATAGGGGCTGCCGTCGTGCTGGCCACCTTTCTTCTCGGCGACATGACCCGGCCATCGGCCCTTTATGCCGGGATTGCCCTTGGCAGCGGAATAGTGCTGCTCTTTACCGAATGGATCAGGCACCGGCAGATTTATCGGGAATTGGCAGGGGTAGCGACCTTTGCCAAGATGTTCCTGTTGGGTGCAGCATATCATGGATTACTGCCAAGGCAGGGAACGGTGTTGCTGGTTTTCTTTTTGGCCTCGGTAGCGGCGCATGCCCCGAAACTGGTCCGGCACAGACTTCTTTTCTAACCAACTCGCCGAAAAGATTCTATGAATAGCTTTTTGAGCAAGATAGCGCAGCTTGATTCGATACGCGGGGTGATTCTTCTCTCTCTTCAGGGTGAGGTACTTTTTTGTAGACAGGTTGGAACATCGGTGCTGGTTGACCGGGAAATTGCTCTCTGGAACGCCATCATAAACGATTTGGGCAGGCCACCGACAGCACAGTTTGTTTTCAGTAAAGGGCACTATTATCTCCATTCCACCGATGTCGGCTATTTGATCATCGGTATGACGAATGAAAAAAGTCTCAAAAAAATTCGGGTTGCCTGTGAAAATGTGCGAGAAAAGCTCGTTGATCTGACTCTTCGTAAAAGAGTACTGCTAAAAATGCTGTCTGAAAGCGAGGAGATGACGAAACCACATCTCGTCAACGCCCTCAATGCTCTGGCGGATACACCCGTTGCCCGGGCACCGAGTCGATCGGTCGAGGTTGTACCGCCCGCCGAAGGGGGCAGTCCGGAAGAGCAGCAGGTTAAAGAATTGCTGGACAAAGGCCAAAAGCGTCAGGCAGTGGCCCTCGTCATGCAGCTCATTACAAGCAATGCCAAGGCGAAATGTTTTCATAAGGCCGAGCAATTGCGCGATTGGCTCATGCAGATTGATTCCATGGCGCTGGTCGAGAGTATTCGTGCAGCAGAAATAATTGAACAAGAAAAAAGCGCCTCAATCAGCGATGAATATTTGCTGATCTGGAAAAAACTTGTCAATACCCTTTCCCCGGAGGAGTATGGGTCTCTCTACCATGCAATGACACAAAAAGAGTATGCCGATGGCGAAATGGTGGTGAACCAGGGGGAATTTCACGCCACCTTGTTTTTCGTCAACAGCGGGAGCGTTCAGATCAGGGCGGTCAGTCAGGGCCGGGAAGTGCCGCTCAAGGTCATCCGGCCCGGTGAAATATTTGGAAGTGACACCTTCTTTGATGTCTCGGTTTGGACGGTCAATGCAGTGAGTAAGGGTGCCTCCCTTTCCTTGCTGACCTGGGAAAGTCTGCACAGCCAGAAGGAAAGTTGTCCCGCCCTGCACGCAAAGTTGCGGGACTTTTGCACGAGATTTATTATGCCCAGCAACCATTTCAGCACAAGCAGTCGCACCAGAAGGCATTTTGAGCGAAAGAAGGTGGATGGTCGGGTAACCATTAACCTGCTCGATCAAGATGGTCAGGAAACGGGGCTGGTGGCAAAAGGCGAGCTCTTGGACATTTCCATGGGAGGTGTTGCCTTAAGCTTGCGTTTTTCCAAGAAAAAGAGTGCAGCAGCACTGTTTGGAAAGAAGATCAGGGTGAATATTCGCCCCGCCGCCGCTCCTATTACAGTTCTGTGTATCGGAAAAGTCATGGCCGTCCGTTGCCATGACTTTATCGGCAACGATTATTCCCTGCATGTAGAATTTGACAACGAACTGAGCAGTGCGGAAATCCAACAGGTTGTCGGCAAGGGCCGTTAGGAGTTCATTTCTGGTTTTTTAAAACGAATTTCGAGAAGGTGCTTATACCCCTCAAGGGGGCACTGAAAGGAGTCCCGTTTACCGGGTTGAGCTCCTTTGGTCATTGCCTGCAGTCTACGGTGCGCACGAGTTCGGTAAGTATGTCGAGGGGACTGTTTGCCGGAACATTGATAAGAGTAGGCGTTAGCCCGGGCAAAAGAATTTGGTCGTAAGTTTTGTCGGTGCCTATGTAGGCTACCTGGAAATTGCCAAATCGTGAGCTTGCGCCCAACTCATTCAGGTGCGAAATCACACTGCCCATGGCTTCGTCATGGTGAATATCATCAATGCTGCAGTGTATTCCCGCTGCTGTTTCCAACAGGTTTTTGAGGTCAAGCGATGAGATTGCCGGCTTTTCTGCCTTGTCGGCATCGTGGAAAGATAGCCCCGTCGGCGCTTCAGTAAAGAGCAGTCCTGCGGGAAAATCATTCGGTAGCTGTGGATCAGCGAGGGCATCGGCGACTTTAATCGGAGATGGTTGGTCCTCTTCATCGTCGGACTCTTCCGACTCCTCCGACTCGTCCTTCATACCCGCAGCCTTCATGATTATCGCCTGCAGGCCGCTGTTGATTGTGTCTTCCCGTGCAGGGCAATCATTACGAAAAAAAATCGTTACCGCATCCCAGGTAAAAACTTTTAACGCAGCATCTATGCCGTGCAATGCACCGATCCGTGCATGCACCAGTTGGCCGTCGATGAAACACAAAATGCCGCCCTGTTTCGATTTCTTATCAAGAATGCGAATCGTGCAGGATTTGGCATCCATTTCCATGAGCTGCAAAAAGACCGCCGGAGAAACATCATGCATGATGCCTCCTTGCGCTTCCTGGCGCAGCGTATGCATAATAACGGAGACCAGCTCATCGGCCTGGAACGGTTTGCTGAGATAGGCAACAATGTCGCTTGCCGCGACCAGATGTTGCATCTTTTCTACCGGCATCCCGGAAATTATGACGATGGGGATGTCGGGATAGGTGTCGCGAATATGGCTGACCAGGCTCATCCCATCCATTCGCGGCATTATCAGATCAAGAATGACCAGAGAAAATGGTGTTTTTTGGAGTTTTTTGACGGCATCGAAGCCATCGCTTGCAACGACTGCCAAGAAGTGCTCTCTGTATGTCACTAAATGTTGTTCAACGGCACACCGCAATATCTGGTCATCATCAACAAAAAGAATCTTCCTCAGCATGGTGTGTCCTGGCCCTTTTTCAACTCTCGGTCAATTACACCCAAACCCATGCTCCGGAGGGGAGAATGAGGCAGGCTTACGGTTTTTTTGTCGGGTGCCCAGAGACACCATCTCAGTAGACTACCCGGATTTGTACAAATTTGCGAGAGCCACCGACACTTTTTTACACTTTGCGCCCTTGACATCGACCCGGCAGTTTTTACCTTTACAGCCGATTGATGTTTTGATCCGGAAACTTCTCCGGATGAGGACAGAGTGATGGCGGGTAGGGCTTTGTCTGCTGTGGAGGACGGCGGGCATGGCCTTTCTGGGAGGACACCGGTATCCTGCGCGAATGAACTCTGCCCCCGGCTTATGCCGGGTGTTCTGTCTCTTGCCTCCGCAGGTCCGCACTTCTTCTCTTCTTCCGGGTACTTTCTGCGTTTCCAGATCGCGTCTTTATTTTGGTCCCTGAACAGTATTTCCGCTCTGGTTCCATGCCCGGCAAGGTCATGGAAATGCCTTATGGAAAAACAGTTCTGAGGGTACTTGTCCCGGTTAATGGGGCCAGGAAGGCTACCTAAGCCTAACCTTCCTGCAACCGATTTTCTTAAGCATGGAGCAGAGGAATGATCACAGTTGAAAATATTACGCGAAGATACGGCGATTTTGCGGCGGTAGACAATGTCTCGTTTGCGATATCGCCGGGAGAGATTGTCGGACTTCTCGGCCACAATGGGGCCGGCAAGACGACAATCATGAAGATGATTACCGGCTACCTCGAACCGACCAGCGGCACCATCACTGTGGGCGGTCGGGAGATCGGTGCCGATCGTCGTTCGATTCAGCAGAAGATCGGTTATCTCCCGGAAAATTGTCCGCTGTATCCGGAAATGACGGTATTCGATTATCTCGATTATGCCGCAGCGTTGCACGGTCTGGGCGAGGCGGCGCGGGCACCTCTTATCGCCAGGGCCATTGCCCGGACCGCATTGCAGGATAAGGCCATTAAGCCCATCGCCACCCTGTCCCGGGGCTATCGCCAACGTACAGGAGTTGCCCGGGCCATCCTTCATAACCCGGCCATTCTTATCCTTGATGAACCGACCAACGGCCTTGATCCGACGCAGATTCAGCATATGCGCGGGTTGATCACCAAATTTGCCGAGAATTCAACGATCATAATCTCCACCCACATTCTCCAGGAGGTCCAGGCTATCTGTGACCGGGTTATCATCTTAAAAGATGGTAAAAAGGCCCTCGATTCCCGCCTCGACGCCTTGCGCACCGAAGGACGGCTGCTGCTTTCCGCAAATGCCGAACCCGGCGAGGCCATGGCCTTCCTCGGCGCAGTTGCCGGAGTGACCCGGGTCGCCCCCTGTGCTTCGGTGGCCCAATCGGGCCCGGGTACGACCTATGCCCTGACCCTTACAAACAGTGAAAACCGCCACCAGGGGGCAGCCGCCATTGCCCGCGCAGTGAACGACAAGGGCTGGCAGCTCTACTCCATGGGCTTTGAGGCCAGGAATCTTGAAACCGTCTTTGCCGAAATCAGTGCAATGGGGAGGAGTGCAGCATGAGGACCATTTTTCGCATCGCCAAAAAGGAGTTTGATGCCTTTTTCAGCTCACCCATCGGCATCATTTTTATCGGCGTCTTCCTGGCCGCAACGCTGTTCATCTTTTTCTGGGTGGAGACCTTTTTTGCCGGCAACATTACCGAGGTGCGGCCTCTCTTTAAATGGATGCCGATTCTCCTTATTTTTCTTACCGCCGCGGTGACCATGCGCCTGTGGGCTGAGGAACGACGGGCTGGAACCCTTGAATTTCTCCTGACTGCCCCGGTATCGCCGTGGGCGCTGGTGTTCGGCAAGTTCCTCGCCTGCCTCGGCCTGGTCGGGGTTTCACTGCTCTTGACCTTGCCGCTGCCGCTCACCGTCAGTTTCATGGGGCCGCTTGATTGGGGCCCGGTCTTCGGCGGCTATCTGGCCACCCTGTTTCTGGCGGCGGCATATATCGCCATCGGCCTGTATGTCAGCGGCAAGTCGGAAAATCAGATCGTCAGCCTGATCGCAACTGTGCTGCTGTGTTCGCTTTTTTACCTGCTCGGCTCCGACACCCTGAGCGCCTTTTTCGGCAATCGCGGCTCGGAACTGCTGAAGCTTCTCGGCTCGGGTTCGCGCTTTAATTCCATCACCCGCGGGGTTGTCGATCTGCGCGATCTCTACTATTATCTCAGTATTATGGGCATTTTTCTCAGTCTCAATATCTATGGGCTGGAAAAGATCCGCTGGGCCGATAACCCGGTTAACAGCCACCACCGCCGCTGGCAGCTGGCCTCAGGCCTTATCATCGCCAATTTTCTGATCGCCAATCTCTGGCTGGCCGGCATCGGCGTGCTGCGTAGCGATATGACCCACGGCAATATCTATTCCATCTCCGAGGCGACCAGGACTTATCTGAGCCAGCTCAAGGAACCCCTGCTTATCCGTGGCTATTTCTCCGCCCAGACCCATCCCCTCCTGGCTCCTTTGGTGCCGCGAATTCGCGACCTGATGCAGGAATACGCGGTGGCCGGCGGCGGCAAGGTGCGCGTCGAGTTTATCGATCCGTTGGAGCACCCTGAGCTCGAACAGGAGGCGGGGCAGAAGTACGGTATTCGCCCGGTACCATTTCAGACCGCCAGCAAGTACCAGGCGGCGGTCACCAATTCCTATTTCGACCTGCTCATCCAGTATGGCGATCAGTTTCAAGTCCTTGGCTTTCGTGATTTGATCGAAATAAAATCAGCCAGTGAAGAGAATATCGATGTTGATTTGCGCAACCCCGAATACGATATCACTCGGGCCATCAAAAAAGTGTTGTACAGCTACCAGGGCGGGGGTGATCTTTTTACCGGGATCGGCAAAAAGATCGAGTTTACCGGCTATATGTCGCCGGATGGGATACTGCCGGCGGAACTTGTCGCCCTGAAAAAAGAGCTGCAGGCCATGCTTGCCGACATGGGCAAGGAGGGTGGCACGCTCTTTACCAGCCGTTTTGTCGACCCCGATGCCGAGGGTGGCGGCGTTGCCGAGAAGATCAGCAAGGAATACGGTTTTCGGCCGATGGCCGCAAGCCTTTTTGACCAGAGTTCTTTCTGGTATTACATGACCCTTGTCAGCGGCGAGCGGGTGGTGGAAATACCCCTGCCGGAGGATCTTACCAAGGAGAGTCTCAAACGGGCAATCGAGGCCGGTCTGAAAAGATTCTCGGCCGGATTTGGCAAAACCATTGCCCTCAATACCCCGAAAGTCATGGCGCCGATGCCCCAATACGGCATGCCGGGACAGGGACTGCCGTTTGAAACCTTAGAAGAGGTGCTTGGCAAGGAACATACCGTCACCCCAACCGATCTGGCAAATGGGTACACCCCGGACGATGCCGACCTGCTCCTGGTTGTGGCACCCGAGACGACCAGCGAGAAGCAGCTTTTCGCCATGGATCAGTTCCTCATGCGTGGCGGCACGGTGGTCATCGTCACCGCGCCTTTTGCCATTGGCCTTGACCGTGAACTGGCGGTTGAGAAAAAAGCCTCGGGTTTGGAAGAATGGCTCGGTTTTATGGGTGTTAAGATTCATGAAGAGATGGTTCTCGATCCGCAAAACAGTGCCTTTCCGGTACCGGTGCAGCGCCAGGTTGCCGGGTTCTCCATCCAGGAGATGAGTCTGGTTAACTACCCATATTTCATTGATATTCGGCCGGATGCCATGAATGAGGCGAGCGGACTTACCAGCGGTCTGAATCAGTTGACCATGAACTGGGCCTCACCGATATCGGTTGATGCCGAGAAGAACAAGGACCGCAAGGTGTTGCGCCTTCTTGAGAGTTCGGAGAAAAGCTGGACCTCAGCTGAGACCAAGATCCAGCCGAATTTCAAGGCCCATGGCGAACTCGGTTTTGCCGTTGGCGAAAATCAGGGGAAAAAACTGCTGGGCGTGGCCCTTGAGGGACAATTCGCCTCCTATTTCAGCGGCAAGCCTTCACCCCTGTTGACACAGCCGGAGGTGCAGGCAAAAGATGCTCAGCCCCCTGCGCCCGGCAAGCCGGCAGAGGAGAAAAAGGGCCAGGTCATCACCCGGCAGCTTGATAAGTCGCCGGAAAGTGCCAGGATCATTCTCTTTTCCTCAAACACCTTTCTCAGCGACACGGTGCTCGGCATCAATTCAAGCGTCATGCGTACCGCCTATCTCGCACCGGTGCAGCTCATCGCCAACTCCATCGATTGGTCTCTTGAGGATCGCGGCCTTTTAGCGATTCGCGGCCGAAGCCATTTTTCCCGGCCGCTGCTGCCGATGACCAGGGAGATGCAGCTTGCCTTTGAATACCTCAACTATGGCCTGGCTTTCGTCGGTCTGATTCTGGTCTGGTTTAGGCGAAAACGGTCAAGCAAACGCACGGAAAAACGCCATATGGCCTTGCTGCAGCAGAGCATGGGGAGGAATTGAGTATGAAAAGGACGATTATAATAGCAGCGACCCTGCTGGTGCTCCAGATAGGCCTGGTAGTGGCCCTGCAGTTTGGCGGTCATACGGGAAGCGATATCTCGAAGCCCGATGCGCCACTGCTCGGGTTTGCGGTCGATGCAGTCACCGCACTGGAAATCACCGGTCCGGACAACGACCGGATGGTATTGCAAAAGAGCGGCGGCGGCTGGCTTCTCCCGGATTCCTTTGCCGCCCCGGCAAGCCCTGAGCAGGTTGCCGCTCTCTTTACAAGACTTTCCGGGCTGAAGCAGGGTTTTGCCGTTGCCACGTCGTCGGCGGCAGCCAAACGCTTCAAGGTGGCCGACGATCTTTTTCAACGGCATGTGGTACTGAAAGCCGGGGCCGGCGTGGTCGGCGATCTGTATGTCGGCACCTCTCCGGGTTTCCGCCAGATCCATGCCCGCAAGGCCGGGTCGGAGGCTGTGGTCGTGGTAGAGCTCAGCACCTTTGAGCTCGAGACCGGCGCCGACAAGTGGCTCGATAAAAACATGGTGCAAATAAAGGAAGAGGATATTGACACCATTGCCTTTTCCGACTTTGTCCTGCAACCAAAGGATAACGCCTGGCAGCTGGCGGATCTTCCCGAGGGACAAGTAACCGATGCCAAGGCTGCCGGCGACCTGGTCGCCAAGGCGAGTGGCCTGACAGTTCAGGCGGTCCTCAAACCGCAGGATGTCGAGCCTCTCTTCACCACCACTCCGACCCTGCGCTATACCATAACCCGTAAGGGTGGCGGTGCGGTGGAATTTCGTTTGGTCAAAGGGGAAGGGGACTCCTATGTGCTGAAGCAATCGGAGCGTGATCTTTACTGCAAGGTGCATAGCCTGCAGGTGGAGAGTCTCCTGATAGCAAGCCGTGATTCGTTGATCGCCAAAGCGGCGCCAACGGAACCGGAAAAGGCCGCGGGCGAAAGCGAATAAGGGGTCAGCTAAAATAACTCGGACAGATTTTCACCTGAAAAAATCCTTACATTTTTGCCCGAAACTTGCTATAGCTTGGCCAACTGCCACGGCAGTATACCGGTCGCGGACCTACCCGGTTAATAAAAACAAGGACGAAAAAAAAATGAAAACCATTGTTGTTTGCTCCGGCGGACTTGACTCCGTCACCCTCGCCCATAAAGTGGCGGCTGAAAATCAGCTGCTCGGGCTCGTTTCCTTCCTGTACGGTCAGCGCCATAAAAAAGAGATCGACTTTGCCGAACTGAGCGCCGATCGGCTTGGCGTGCCGTTTCTGCCGATTGATATTTCCCCTCTTGGCGCCCTGCTCGGCGGCTCGGCCCTCACCGATGAAATCGCGGTTCCCGACGGTCACTACGCCGAAGAGAGCATGAAACTCACCATCGTACCCAACCGCAACGCCATCATGCTGGCCATTGCCTATGGCATTGCCGCAGCGCGGGGGGCGGAGGCGGTGGCCACGGCGGTGCATGGCGGCGATCATTTCATCTACCCCGACTGTCGCCCGGGTTTTATTCAGGCCTTCCAAACCATGCAGGATCTCGCCCTGGAGGGTTTGGCACAGATCAAACTGTACACACCTTTTATCACCGCCACCAAAGCCGATATCGTCACCACCGGGGCTCGCCTGGCAGTGCCCTTTGACAAAACCTGGTCCTGCTATAAAGGCGGCGAAACGCACTGCGGCCGTTGCGGCACCTGTGTCGAACGTATTGAGGCCTTCGCTTTGGCCGGTGTTGCCGACCCGACGAAATACCAAGACGGTCTCTACTGGCGACAGGCCGTGGTCCGCGCCAAAACCAGTGGGGTGCTGTAAATGTATACCATTACAAAAGAATTTAGCTTTTCCGCCTCGCATCAACTGTTCGGATTGCCGGACCAGCATCCCTGTGCCCGACTGCACGGCCATAATTACACCGTTCTCATTGAGTTGCAGGCAAGGGAGCTGGGTTCCACCGGTTTTGTTCGCGATTATCGGGAACTGACCGAGTTCAAGACCTATCTTGAGGACACAGTCGATCATCGCCATCTCAATGATCTTTTTGGTAACGCCTTGGTCACCGCCGAGTGTTTGGCCTATCATTTCTTCTCCTGGTGCAAGGACCGCTGGCCTGAGGTATCGGCGGTGCGGGTCAGTGAAACGCCGAAGACCTGGGCAGAATATCGACCATGAGCAGCGTTGAAAGCATCAAAATCTGCGAGATTTTTGGCCCCACGGTTCAGGGAGAAGGTTCCCTGATCGGTCTGCCGACGGTATTTGTGCGCACCGGCGGCTGCGATTATTGTTGTCGCTGGTGCGATACCCTGTATGCGGTTGATCAGCGCTTTCGCGACCTCTGGACGGAGATGTCGGCGGCGGAGATTATGGTCCAGGTTGGCCACTTAAGCGGCGGGCGACCAATGCTTGTGTCGCTTTCCGGCGGCAACCCGGCCCTCCAGCCCTTGGGTGGCCTGGTACGTCTTGGCAAGGCTTCGGGCTACCGGTTCGCCATGGAAACCCAGGGCAGTATCGCCAAGCCTTGGTTTTCTGAACTTGGGGTGCTGACGCTCAGTCCAAAACCACCCTCCAGCGGCATGAAAACCGACTGGCAGAAATTGCAGGAATGTCTTGAAGCTTCAGGAACGGCGGCGGTGTCCCTGAAACTGGTAGTCCAAGATGAAGATGATTACCAGTTCGCCCGCCAGGTGGCGCAGCGGTTTGCAGGGCTGCCGGTGTGTCTGCAACCCTGCAATGTGCGCCCTGATGGGGATTCCGACCTTGCTGGGAACCAGGCAAGCCTTGAACGATTGCGCTGGCTTATCGCCAGGGTTCTGGCTGACGGCTGGTATGAAGCACGGGTGCTGCCGCAGCTGCATGTGCTCCTCTGGGGCAATAAACGCGGGCGATAAAGAAAATGGGAGGACAAAGGAAATGACGCAGGAAACCATCTACAGCAATCTCACCCAGCTGGGCGGCAAATCGATATTGCCGGAAAACCCTGAAGCGGCGATTCTCGAAAGGGTGCCGAACCCGCAGCAGGGTCTTGCCTATCTGGTCCGTTTTACCGTCCCTGAATTTACTTCCCTTTGCCCGATCACCGGACAACCCGACTTTGCCCATCTGGTGCTCGACTATCTGCCGGGCGACTGGCTGGTGGAGAGTAAATCCCTGAAGCTGTTTCTCGGCTCCTTCCGCAACCACGGATCATTCCATGAAGACTGCACAATTAAAGTTGCCCGCCGTCTGATCGACTGCATCGCCCCGCAATGGCTGCGCATTGGCGGCTACTGGTATCCACGGGGCGGCATGCCCATCGATGTGTTTTTCCAGACCGGCGAGCCTCCGAAAGGTCTGTGGGTTCCCGAACAAGGCGTAGCACCATACCGCGGTCGCGGCTAATTCCATTTCTAAATCAAGCGTTAACTTCAGCGGCTGCGCTGTGCTGCTCTTCGCCGTACTTCTTTGTACTGTCTCGTCGCTGCTCGCTTGCCTTTTCGTTTCCATCTTGATTTAGAAATGGAATAAGCCGTCGTTCAAAAATAATTAATCCGTTTCTATGCTATCAACGGCATAAGGGGCCGTAAAGAAATGGATGAAATGATAGTAGATTTCTTAACGGCCCCTAAAGGGAGGGAACAGTGGCAACCATGAAACCCATGAAACCCACCGTCTATTCGACTGACCATGGGCGGATCTGTCCGGACTGCGAAAGGCCGGCAACGTCCTGCATCTGTAGGCAAAAGAAAGCAGGGGTTGCAGGCAAGGGAGGCGTCCGTGTCGGTCGCGAGACCAAAGGACGGAAAGGCAAAGGGGTGACGGTTATCAGCGGTCTGCCTCTCGATGCCATCGGCCTTGAGGCATTGGCCAAGGAGCTGAAAAAACGCTGCGGCTGCGGCGGCACCGTTAAAGACGGAGTCATCGAGATTCAGGGCGATCACCGCGATCTGCTCCTCGATGAATTGGCAAACCGCGGCTGGCAAGCCAAGCGGAGCGGAGGATGAAACCATGAACGGAACAAATCGTGCCGACATCAAACTCGGTTCAGAGGTGGCAATTGTCCTCAAACAAGATCAACGCGCCGGGACCTTGACCCGTGGCCGGGTGCAGGCCATACTGACCAAGTCGCCGACCCATCCGCACGGCATCAAGGTTCGGTTGGAAAGCGGTGCGGTCGGCCGGGTCAAGGAGATCCTGGTGCCGTAAGGTGTCGACCCATTCAATTATTCCTTCAGTTTACCAGCCTGCCGCAGTTTGCAAAGAAAATACTGCCTATTTTCTCTCGCCTTCCCCCGCCAACACCCGGCGAATAAGGAAGGCCATCTCTTTTTTAACCAGGGGTTTGAGTGCGAAATCCCTTATCCCCATAGCCGCGGCCTTTTCCTTAGTCATCGTGCTGCTGTATCCGCTGCAGAGAATGATCGGCAATTCCGGCCTGATCTGCAACAGCTCCCTCGCCAATTCCGCCCCGGTCAGTACCGGCATGGTCTGGTCAGTGATAACCAGGTCGAAGCGTTGTGGTGTTTCGCGAAAGACGGTTAGTGCTCGACTGCTGTCGGTCAGTGCATAAACGCGGTAGCCGAGGGTTTCCAGGAGAACCTTACTCATTTCGGCGATCATCGGCTCATCATCAACAAAGAGTATTCGCTCATCTCCTCTGGGGAGATTCTCCTCCTTTTCTGTAACAGCCATGGCAGCGTTCGGCAAGGCCGGCAGAAGTGCATGGAAAACGGTTCCTTGGCCAAGTTCGCTGTAGCAGGAGATGAAACCGCCACTGTCTCGGACGATGCCGTGCACAATCGACAGGCCCATACCGGTGCCTTTGCCCATTTCCTTGGTGGTGAAATAGGGTTCGAAGATTTTATCAAGGTATTCCGGGGCGATGCCCGTTCCGGAATCGGCAATCGTAAGCTTGACAAAGGTGCCGGGCTGAATATGCGGTTCTTTGGTCAAATCTTCGGTACTGAGGTCAACGCTTTTCAAGGAGATATCGAGGATGCCGCCCTTCTCTTCCATGGCATGGAAGGCATTGGTACACAGGTTGATAACAATCTGGTTGATCTGGGTCGGGTCGGCAAGGGTGCAATACAAAAAAGTGATGATCTCTAAAGAATTTGCATCAAATTGAAGAAATTTCTGGACTCAAGCAAGCAGCAAGGATAATATACAAGGCCATGGACTGGCCGATAAAAATACAGGGGCGCTTTGTAACAGAGGC
>JBBQVT010000076.1:0-19479 GCA_038211245.1 Desulfobulbales bacterium
AAGGAGGGCTTAAATTTCTCGATTTTCGCCCGCCACGCCACCAAGGCAACCCTGGTCATCGATCACCTTCCGACGGGTTCAACAAAAACCATTCGCCATGAATTCGCCCTTGATCCCCATGAAAATCGTACCGGTGACATGTGGCACATCCTCCTTCTCACTCATCAGCAAAATTTCCGCTACGGATACCGGTTTGATGGGCCGAACGACAGCGAAGGCCAGGGTCTGATCTATGATTACAAGAAGATTCTCATCGACCCCTGCTGCAGTATGCTCACTCCCCGACAATGGGGACATCCGGCAACCTACGGGGTCGAACCCTGTTGCATGATAAGCGGTCACGACTTCGACTGGCAAGATGATCGCCCGCTGAAAACGCCCCTGTCTGAGACCATTATCTATGAGCTGCACGTCAGGGGATTTACCAAGGACCTGAGTGCCGGCGTCCAAGCCCCGGGCACCTATCTGGGCGTTATCGAAAAAATCCCCTATCTGAAGGACCTCGGCGTTACCGCCGTTGAGCTCATGCCGGTAACGGAATTCGACGAAAACGATGTTATCTTCACCAACCCTAACACTAGAGAACGGCTGAAGAATTTCTGGGGGTATAATCCTGTGTCCTTTTTTGCTCTCCATTCCGGATACGCCAAGGATCCGGGCAACGCTATAGAAGAGTTCAAAAAAATGGTGCGATCTCTGCACCAGGCCGGGATTGAGGTGTATCTTGACATGGTCTTCAACCATAGCGGCGAAGGCGGCTACCAGGGCACAACCAGCAGCTTTCGGGGCATAGATAATCCGATATATTACCTCCTCGGGACCGACAATGAATACCTCAACTTTTCCGGCTGCGGCAACACCCTGAACTGCAACCACCCAGTGGTCCGCGAGTTGATCCTTGAATCGTTGCGCTACTGGGTGACCGAGATGCATGTCGACGGTTTTCGCTTCGATCTCGCCTCCATCCTCGGTCGCGACCGGCAGGGCAATGTCCTTGCTAACCCGCCGATGATCGAAGTGATCGGCGAAGACCCGGTTCTCCGCGACACCAAGATGATCGCCGAGGCCTGGGATGCGGCGGGTCTCTATCAGGTCGGCTCCTTTTCCACCGATCCCCGCTGGGCCGAATGGAATGGGCGGTTCAGGGACGATGTCCGGGCCTTTATGATCGGCAATGACAACACGGTGACCCATCTGGCCACGCGTATTGCCGGCAGCTCCGACCTGTATCAGGCAAGTGGCAGAGGCCCCTTATGTTCAATCAATTTCCTTACCAGCCATGACGGCTTTACCCTTGCCGACCTGGTGAGCTATGACCGAAAAAACAATACCGCCAACGGCGAGAGCGACAGGGATGGGGAAAAACATAACCTCAGCTGGAACAATGGTTATGAAGGTGCCTGCGTTCTCGAAGAAATTCTCCATATGCGCGAAAGACGGATGAAAACCTTCGTGGTATTGCTGCTCCTGTCCCAGGGTGTGCCGATGGTTGCCGCCGGTGACGAATTCGCTCGCAGTCAGGGCGGCAACAACAATGCCTGGTGCCAGGACAACAAACTCAGCTGGCTGGACTGGTCGCTGCTTACAAAAAATGCGGGGTTTTTTCGTTTTTTCAAAGAATGCCTTGCCCTCAGGAAAAAATATAAAATCTTCCGCCGCGAGGATTTTTTCCTGCCCAGCGATCAAGCAGTGCATCCGGGTAACCCACCGGAGATCCGCTGGCAATATCTTGCCCCGGATCAGCAGAACTGGTCACCCGACAGCCATGGCCTGGCCTTTTGGCTCAAGGCACCCGACACTTGTGCTACAGGGAGTGATTTCTTTGTCATGTTGAACGGCGGCCGAAAAGAGATTCTGGGTTTCGAGGCTCCCGCACCACGGAAAAAAGGCCAAGCCTGGCGCCGGATAATCGATACCTCAGCCGCCTCCCCCGAGGATTTTATACCGGTCGAAGCGGCCACGCGCCAGCGGCAATTGACCGGCCACGCCCTTGCCCCCTTTACCTGCATAGTACTCCAGTCGGCCGCCTGATGTACGACAAATCCACTGCCCGGGGCCGATGAGGTGGTGAAAATTCTTTGGCACGGCCGGCGTACTGTGCTACTGTATGCAAAGTTTCACAATTTTTCATGCCGCTCTGCAGGAGCGACAAACTCTCTTTCCATCTCAACGTAGAAAAACCATGACAAAAATACTGATCCTCGGCGATTCACTGGTAGCTGATCACGATTGGCAGGCTCGCATGCCTGCTTTCAAGGTAGAAAATTTCGGTGTTCCAGGGGCGACGGCACTCGATCTTTATGCTACTCTGCCGGCTATAAAAACCCAGGCAGCCAGTGCCGAGGTAATTATCGTGATGATCGGCACCAACGATCTTCTCCTCGGCAATGACGATTTCCTGTCGCAGCTGAAAAACATCCTCATTCAACTCAGCCACGACTATCCCATGGCGGAGATCCTGGTCAATGGCCTCCTGCCCATGGATCTCCCCAACCTG
Source organism: Desulfobulbales bacterium (assembly GCA_038211245.1). Classification (GTDB taxonomy): domain Bacteria; phylum Desulfobacterota; class Desulfobulbia; order Desulfobulbales; family Desulfocapsaceae; genus Desulforhopalus_A. The sequence goes on from JBBQVT010000076.1 coordinate 2,498, forward strand.
CCTTCCAACTCGGTCTCCAGCCTCAACACTCATATCGAGGCGATCACCATTCGCACCGGCTGCTGTTTTCTTGACATTCACCGACGCTTTGTCGGATCCGACAAGCAACTCTTTCAGGAAGACGGTGTGCATATCACCGCGGCGGCGTATGCCATCTGGGAGCGAACCCTGATGGAGCATATTGCCTTTCTGGTGGAAAATGATTAAACTTGTCGGCTGTCAGGAAGATAACCACGCTCTTCATCCGGCCACTTTTTATTATTTCCAAAGGCCATCAATAACGTATTTTTGGGAGTTATGGAATGCAGCGCACATGTGCAGTTTATAAAATCGTCTTATTTTTCACCATCATCTTCTCTTTTGCGCCAATGCAATGCATGGCCATGCCGAAATCAGTCACGACAACCGACGGCAAAACCGTAATGGGAACGATCATCGAGACGATGAATTCCTCCGGCTACACGTACATGCTCATTGATGCCGGAGGCATACAGCGCTGGGTGGCAATCCCCGAGACCACAGTCAAAGCGGGAAGTCAGGTCAGTTACTATGAAGGAATGACGATGCCCAATTTTATCAGCAAAACCCTCAACAAGACTTTTGAAAATATAATTTTTTCTGCAGGGTTGGCAGAAACCGCCGGCTCCGATCCCGGAACCTCTGCAGCCAAGTCTTCAGCGCCTGCCGACTCCTTTTCGGCAGCACTGCAAGCTGAACAAAAAAGTGGTGCCCCAGACCCATCCACCGCCCAAGCATCAGGGGGCAGTGCCGTTGCCATAGCTCCCCTGCAAGAAATTACCGTTCTCAAGGCCCAGGGTGAGAACGCCTATACCGTTGAGGAAATTTTTGCGGGCCTCAAAACCCTTGCCGGCAAGAAGGTTCGCCTCCAAGGAAAAGTTGTCAAATTCAGCCCGAACATCATGGGCAAAAACTGGGTGCATCTCCAGGATGGTACCGGCAATCCGTTGCACAACTCACATGATCTGGTACTCACCACCGACACAACCCCGGCCGTTGACGCCATTGTCACCATGGAAGGCATTCTCGTGGCGGATAAGGACTTCGGGGCGGGTTACAAATACACAGCCATCGTTGAACAAGCATCGCTGATCAAATAGCAGCATAAGGCGTTCCATGCACTTTCTCCTCGTTGGTCCCGGAGCTCTCGGTTGTCTGCTCAGCGCTATTGTCACAAAAGGCCTGGCCGTGACCGGCGACCGACTGACTCTTCTCGACCACAACGCCGGACGTGCCGAATATCTGACCGGACAAGGCATCGTTTACCAGCATAGCGATAGTTGCAGAACAATCCCGGTGACCGCGACCTCCGATCCACACGACATCGCCCCGGTGGATGTCGTGCTGCTCTGCGTCAAATCCTACGATGTTATCGCAAGCCTGACTTTCTGCCGTCCCCTGCTGAGTGCAACAACACTGGTGGTTTTTCTGCAAAACGGCATCAGCCATCTGTCGATGCGCAACCATCTGGGCAAGGCAAGCGCCGCATTCGGCACCACCACGGAAGGTGCTACCCTGCACGGGCGTGGCCATGTCCGCCATGCCGGGAGTGGGGCGACCTATCTCGGTTTCCTGCATGCTGCGGACGATCGCGGCGCATTGCTCCTGGAGAAAACCCATGCCCTCTTGGCCGCCGGTGGTTTGCAGGTGCACTGCACCGACAAGATCTTGGCGAGAATGTGGGCCAAACTTTTTATCAATGTCGGCATCAACGCCCTTACCGCCATTTTGACCTGTAAAAACGGCGAACTGCTCACCCTTCCCGGCATTGACGAACGGATGCGCATCGCCATAGATGAAGCAATGCGCATTGCCAAGGCGGAAGGAATTGACATCATCGACGACCCTTACCTGGCAACCCGAACTGTCTGCAGCAAAACCGCCGAAAATGTCTCCTCGATGCTCCAGGATGTAAGAAACCGGCGCCGCACGGAAATTGAAGCCATCAACGGTGCGGTCATTGCCAAAGGTTTGCACTACGGTATTAAAACTCCGGAAAATAGCCGCCTCTACCACCAGGTGCAAGAGATTGAAGCGAGGTATTTGACGCCATGACCAGAGTCTCTCCCCCCATGCCCATCCCGGTGAGTGAAATAGGCTTCGATTTCGACGGGGTTATTGCCGACACCGCCGAGGCCTTTATTCGCCTGGCCTGCGAGGAACATGGCTACTGCTCCTTCAATCGCGAGAGCATAACCAATTTTGAACTGGAGAACTGTCTGAATATTCCTCAGACCCTGGTTGAAAAAATTTTCACCGACATCCTCACCAACTCCATGGCAACAGCACTTATGCCTATGCCTGGGGCGGTGCAGAGCCTGGAGGGGTTTGCCAGGGGCGGCACGGTGACCATTATCACCGCCCGCCCGATTAAAAAACCGGTGCTTGACTGGCTTGAGCATTTCTTTACCGGACCCGCCAGGAAAAATATCCGGGTGGTGGCAACCGGCGATCATAACGACAAAGTGCGCCACATCCACCAACACGGCCTCAAATATTTCATCGATGACCGGGCCGAGACCTGTATCCAGCTGGCCAGGGAGGCCATTACCCCTTACGTCTTCAATCAGCCCTGGAACAGGAATCGCCACGAGCTGCAGACAGTTGCCGACTGGGATGAAATCAGAGCGCTTGTGGTCCATCCGAAAGAGGAACTCCGATGAAATGTCCGAACTGTCAATATGAAGTCACGGCACACGGGAATCCTTTGCCGACCGTTGACATCATCATCGAGATAGGTGACGGGATAGTTCTCATTGAGCGAAAAAACCCACCGTTAGGTTGGGCCCTGCCGGGAGGTTTTGTCGATTACGGGGAATCGTATGAAACAGCGGCGCTCCGCGAGGCAGAAGAAGAAACGGGGCTTAAGGTGACGGCCCTGCGGCAATTCCACACCTATTCCGACCCCACCAGGGATCCTCGCCAACATACCGCTTCAACGGTATTCATCGGCCGAGCCAAAGACACCCCGCAGGCGGGCGACGATGCCGCCCGGGCGGAGCTTTTTACTGAAGACAATCTGCCAACCATGGTCTTTGACCATGCCAGGATCCTGACCGATTATTATGCCGCAAAGAAGGCCTAATAACGGCACGAACAAGCAGAAATAATTCTAGAACAAATTCTAAAACACAGTCCGCAACAGCCAATACCCCAACACACCCATACCTATGGATGCATAGACCATGACTCAAGGCGGACAGCTGCCGCCGAATTTTTTGGCGACAAAGCCGATTGTCGCAAGCCCAATCAGCCCTGCCCCCACTAAAATCGCCAGTTCTTTCATGGCTTTTTATCCTTTGACACGCACCTCTGGTCTCTTTCGCAGACGGATCGAGGCCGGCGTCACCTCGACCAGTTCGTCATCATTAATATAGGCGATACAATCTTCCAAGGTCATTGCCACCGGCGGTGTGAGAACAACCGCCTCATCGGTCCCCGAGGCCCGCATATTGGTCAGCTTCTTACCTTTACCCGGATTGACCACCATATCAACGGAACGGCTGCTTTCGCCGATTATCTGCCCCTGATACAAAGGAACACCGGGATGAATGAAGAGTTTCCCGCGCTCCTGAAGATTAAATAAGGCAAAAGCGACCGCCGTGCAAGGGTCCTTGGACACTAAAACGCCGTTGACGCGATTGACGATGTCGCCGGCATAGGGTCCGTATTCGGAAAAGACGTAGGACATCATGCCCATACCCTTGGTATCGGTCATAAACTGCGAGCGGTAGCCGAGCAGTCCGCGCGTCGGAATAGTGAAGACCAGGCGCACCATACCGTGCGAGGTATCCATCTCTTCCATCTGACCTTTCAGCTTGCCGAGTTTTTCAATAACCGCGCCCTGGTATTGCTCATCGACGTCGACGGTGAGTTTCTCGTAGGGTTCGAGGGTTTTACCATCTTCTTCCTTCATGATGACCCGCGGTCTGGTCACCTGAAACTCATACCCTTCCCGGCGCATTTTTTCGATGAGAATAGAAAGATGCAACTCGCCGCGCCCGGAAACCTTGAAGCCCACCGCATCGGTCAGCACCTCGTAGCGCAGAGCCACGTCGGCGAGAACTTCGCGCTGCAGACGATCGCCGATATGACGGGAGGTGACAAATTTGCCTTCCTTGCCGGCAAAAGGCGAATCATTGGGGATAAAATTCATGGAAATGGTCGGCGGATCAATGGTGACGAGCGGCAGGGGCTGCGGATTCAAAGGATCGGTGAAGGTTACCCCGACCGTCACATCTTCCATTCCGGCAACCGCGACAATCTCACCCACGCCGGCCGACTCAATGGCCACCTTGGCGTCGCACTCAAAACGAAAGATCTTCGAGATCCGCACCGGGCTGATCGATCCGTCGCGCCGGGCCACGACAATGGGTTGATTGAGGTGCATGGTGCCGTTGACCACCTTGCCGATGCCCAGCCGCCCCAGGTAGGGAGAATAATCGATGGTGCCGACCTGCATCTGCAATGAGGCATCGCTTGAGCCGCTTGGGGCGGGGGTATGGTCGACAATCATCTGGCTGATATGGGTCATGCCGGCAGCGAGGTCAATGGGATCCTCGGGATTGAGGAGAGAGTAACCATTCTTGGCTGAGGCATAGACCACCGGAAAATCGAGAATATCGTCCGGGGCGTCCAGTTTGGCAAAAAGATCGAAAACCTGGTTGACCACCCAGTTGCAGCGGGCGGCCGGTTTGTCGATCTTGTTTATGACAACGATGACCGGCAGGTTATTCTGCAGGGCCTTCTTCAAAACAAAATAGGTCTGCGGCATCGGCCCTTCCTGGGCGTCGACGAGGAGCAAGGCGCCATCGGCCATGCGCAAAACCCGCTCGACCTGCCCGCCAAAGTCGGCATGTCCCGGGGTGTCGATAATGTTGATCCAGTAATCCTTGTACTGGTAAGAACCGTTTTTAGCGGTGATGGTGATACCGCGCTCCCGCTCCAGGTCCATGGAGTCCATCATCCGTTCGGTAACCTCTTGGTTATCTCGGAACATCCCTGACTGTTTAAAAAGCTGGTCCACCAGTGTTGTCTTGCCGTGATCAACATGGGCAATAATCGCCACGTTACGAATTTTGTTCTGTTCCATCCTGCTTCCTTCAAGGTCTCGGAAAGCTATGACCTTGCATTGTTGCTACGAAAACTATAACAACTTAATTTAGAAATAAAAAAAAGCACTTGCCTCCAATAAGCAGTGCCTTTGGTGTATGATTTTGTTATTTAAAACAAAGTAGATTACCCGATTTTCGCAATAAACACAAGAACCGTTTCATTGCCCTGGAAATATCAACCTTGGACATTAAGCCATTAAAGTTGCGATAAAACAAGGCTCCTTGCCCGGACTGAGCGCATGAGCGCCGGCACATTTTCATCCAAATAATCAAAGACCCGTGCCTGTTTATTGGCCGCCGGTCGCATGATTCGCCCGATGACTTGCAGCAAACGGCCCTCGAAAGTGATGGGGGTAGTGAGAAAAAGGCTGGACAGCCCCGGACAATCAAAGCCTTCGCCGATGAGCTGCAGGGTGGCGACCAGCACCTCGATCGCACCGCCCTGCACCGCTGCAACAATTGCGCTCCTCTTTTCAGGATCGATGCCGCCGTGCAGCAACTCGGCCCGCACCCCTTTTGCCTGCAACTTTTCGACAAAGAAACGGCAATGATCGACCCGATCGGAAACCACCAGCACCGTGCCGCCACCTTCATGGGCAACTTTGACGATATCGCTAAGGATCTGCAGATTCCGCCCTTCGTGTTGCACCAGGGCCTTGATCAGCGCCTGGTAATCGCCACGGTACCGGTAGGTAAAAGATGTGGCCGCACGAATCACCCGGGGCGCAAGAATTGCCCCGGTTGCCTTCAGTTCATCGCGGTCGACCTGGTGCAACCGGTCGCCCATGAAATAGTAAATCAGCTTGGTCATCTGCTCGTCGTTGCGAAAGGCGGTGGCCGACAATCCGAGCAGATAGTGGCAGTCAAAATGCGAGACCACGTCGGTAAAAAGATTGGCCGGCACCCGATGACATTCGTCAACGATCAGGTGGCCGAAATGGGGAAGAAGCTCCGGCAAATGGCTGCGAACGCTGTTGACGATGCCGATGGTAATGGGTGCAAGATTGAATTTGCCGTCGCCCACCTGCCCCGGTTCGACATCGAGAAAGGTACGCACCCGATCCTGCCATTGAAAGAGGAGCTCCTTAGTGTGGACAACCACCAGGGTCGGCTGCCGCCGCTTGGCTATGAGAGCCAGGGCCATAACCGTCTTGCCGCTGCCGGTGCCGGCTTCGATCACCCCGAAGGATTTGCCGGTCGCTGCTGCCACCGCCACTTCCTGATAGGGGCGCAGCGCACCGGTAAAGGTAAAAACGACCTCCGGCAAAAGCCGCCGCTGGTCGATAATCTCGGGATCCGTGCCACAGAACTCCCGGCAAAGCAGCACCGCCTGATTGGCAAAGCCGCGAGGAAAACGCAATCCCTCCGGCACCGGATCATAATACTTGAGCAGCGGTTTGAGTTTTTTTCCGATCCAGCGACCGTATTTCTTGGCCGCGATATATTGTGGGTTTTCGATGGTCAGTCTGTCTTTCAAGGCCTGTTCAAGCGGCAAATCGATGCCGGTTAAAAGACAATCGGAGGTAACGGTGAGGATCAGCGGCATGCTCATTACCTCGAGAAAATTGCAAAAATGCGGGCCATCCGGCAGCCGGTGACCTTGTGCAGACCGCTACTATGCACTAGAATGCAGCCAACAATTGTCGCCTGTGAAAATAAATTTTTCATTTGCACCACAGCCATACCCTTAATCAAAAATCTTCTTCTTTTCTTTGCCAAACACACTCTGTCATATAGGTTTTCAGGGCCCGCTCAACAGAATGGTACTCGGACGAGAGCGGCTGCTCTGGGTGGTTATTGCCTGCATCCTTCCCGATCTGCCGTGGATCGTTTTGACCAGCCTCCTGCCTCTGGAATTGTTCGACCCTTACGACCTGCGTCTCTACTGCACAACTCAAGCCAGCCTCCTGCTCTGCCTTTTCCTGTCGGCGGCCCTGGCCTGTTGCACCAAGCAAACCGGCAAAATATTCATGGTTCTTGCCGGCAACTGCCTTTTTCATCTCATACTCGACGCTCTGGAAATAAAATGGGGAAACGGAGTGCATCTTATCGCACCTTTCACGTGGACAATGGTACATAATGGCACGCTGTGGCCGGAACATCCCCTTATCCTCGGCTTGACCCTGATCGGCCTCCTGTATCTCCTCGGCAACTGGCGAAGCTGTGTGGCATACAGCACCCAAATATACCTTCCCGGAAGGGGAAAAGCCGCCATCGGTCTTCTTTTCTTTGGTTGCTACCTGCTCGCGCCGCTCTTCTTTCTGGCACAACTCGAAGAGGCGAACACCTACAACATTCATACCCTGCGGATGAAGGACCAGCGTCCCGGCAAGCCCATCGAATTTGACCGGGTTCACTACTTTGCCGAGCAACAGACCTTGCAGACATTTTCAGGAGAACGTATTATAGTCATCGGCAACCAACCGGCCACGTCGGGGCGTGTTTCCTTCCGCGGTCATTTCCTGACTCCGACCAGTTTTGCCGGCACCAGTTATCATTTTCACCGGGACCAGCGGGATCTCGCCTCCCTCATTGGCCTTTTTATGGCTTGCACTTTATTGCTGCAGTCGTTAATACTACCGCATTTTCAAGCGCGCAAAAATAACCAAGGACCACCATGATACGAAAACTCTGTCTTACCGTTGTTTTTCTTTTGCTCACCTTTGTCGGCCCCCTTCATGAGGCCGCTGCCGAAGACGTCATCACCCTCACGTTACCGGAGTCGGTGATCGCCAAGGCCGTTACCGCCGTACTGCCCCTGCGCGTCGATGCCCATTCGAAATCGGTCCAGGGGGATATCGTCATCAAGAGCATAACTGACTTCCAACTGAGCAGCAACCAACTGGCCTGCCGCCTCCGTTTGGCGGGTACCAATCTCGGGTTTGTCAGCGAAATTGCCGGCCATGAGATTAAGCTGAAAATCGGGTCAGTGGAGATAGACGTGCAGACCAACGCCACTCTCCGCTATGATGCAGCGCAACAGACGCTCTTCGTCAAACCGGTGGTGAAGAACCTCAGCCCCGGCGGCAAGGATGCCAATGCCGACATCGGCCAGGCCCTGGTTGCCCTGTTAAACGGCAAGGAATTCCCTATTACCCTGCAAAACCTCGACCCGATCATCGCCAAATCCGGTGCCAAGACCATCCTGATCAACACCCGGTTCATCGACATCAAGGCCCAGCCGGAAGCCCTGAGAATCAGCCTGATACCGTTGATCAGTGCCAAATAAAAGAGCGCCGGGTGGCGGGCAGCCTTACCACATAAGGTCATCAGGAACTTTGAAGGCGGCGTAGGGATCGTCGGGGTCAGGGTCGATTCCGGCCGAAGGTGCATTGAGAATGATAAACAGTTTGTCGTTGATCGCCTGAATCTTCTCGGCAATACTTCTGGGAATGACCTCGCTGCGATCGGCAAGCACGACAATGCCCAACTGCCCATGGCTTAACTTGTCGGCCATTTCCTGGGTTACGAAGATGCGATGGATCGTTCCCCGGACATTAAACCGATAGGCAATACCCTTCTCATCCTTTGCCAGCTTGTGCTCCTCGATAAGTTGGCGGATGCGTGCCTCTTCCGCCCTTTTCTGCAACTTTGCCTCCCGCTCGAGATTCAGCTCCCGGGCCCGGGCTTTCTTTTTTTCCATTTCCTGCTGGGCAAGGAGCAGGTTCTCATCGACCACCACCACATGCTTGCCAACCTGCTGTTTTTTCTTCTGATGCTGTTCCTTCTTGGCCTCTTTGACCTGCTTCTTTGCGACCAACCCGAGCTTCAACATTTGTTCCTGAAATGACTTTCCCATATCTCAATACCGTTTAGGACTTATGAATTTCTTACACAAAACTTCATCTTCAAAAATCTGCTGTACTCTTTTCTGCCATGTCGACGCCATTGTAGCTGACTCCGGCTCCTTTTGCAAAGGTCCTGAAGAGGATAGTTCTGGTCAGCTGGGTTGATGGGCAAGGGCAAGACGATAAAATACTTGCTGAAAAAGGAGGATGGCGATAGGTTTGCCGCACAGGGCAAACCTCCACCCAACGCTTTTTCATCAAAAAATAGGCATAAAAGGAAATATTCATGAGTCGTTTTTACAGTGACACCGTTAAAAACATCAGCCCGTACGTGCCGGGCGAGCAACCAAAGGACCGGCGCTTTATCAAACTGAACACCAATGAGAACCCTTATCCGGCATCTCCCGCAGTCATAGAGGCCATCCGCTCGGTCACTGCCCTGGAGGCGCGGCTGTATCCGGACCCCGAGGCCGCAGCCCTGCGTCGGACGCTCGCCGACCACTACGGCCTGGCGATGAATCAGGTCTTTGTCGGCAACGGCTCGGATGAGGTGTTGGCCATGGTCTATCCGGCCTTTTTTAACCGCACCGACACCATCGCTTTCCCGGATATCACCTACTCCTTCTATCCGGTATATGCGGCGCTGTATGAAATCCCCGGCATGGTCCTCCCACTGGCTAAAGATTTCACCATTGATTTCAGCGCTTATCCGGATAATCTGAAGGGTGTTGTGCTTGCCAATCCCAATGCCCCGACGGGCATTGCCGTCACCGCCGCAAAGATCGAGGCGCTGCTGCAACAACGTCCCGATACCCTGCTGATAGTTGATGAGGCTTATATCGATTTCGGCGGTGAGTCGGTGGTTTCTCTTGTTCCGCACTACGATAATCTGCTGGTGGTCCAGACCATGTCCAAAGCCCGGTCGCTTGCCGGCCTTCGGGTGGGCATGGCCTTCGGCGCTCCCGAACTGATCAAGGGCTTGGAAAGTATCCGCGATTCCATTAATTCCTACACCTTGGACGTGGTGGCGCAGCGCGCCGCCAAGGCGGCCTACGAGGATGTTGCATATTTCGAAAAAACACGACAGGCCATCATGACGACACGCGACCAAACGGTCGCCGCTCTCGTCGGTCTCGGCCTTCAGGTTTGCCCGTCATCGGCAAACTTTGTCTTCTGCACCCTGTCTGGGGTTGCCGGTGCCGAGGTACAACAATATCTGCGCGAAGGCGGGGTCCTGGTACGCCGCTTTGCCATGGAGCGCATCAAGGATTGGCTGCGCATCACCATCGGTCTGGATGCGGAGATGGACGAGGTCATCCGCCTGCTGCGGCTTTTTACACAACAGCAGGGGAAATGAGTTGGTGGCGGCTGCTGCAAGCATCACCCTTCAGGACTCCTGCCGCAGCTCCCGGCCTTTTGCTATCAGGTGATGGAAGAACGTGTCGAGATCAGCACATTCCGCCGCCGGATTGATGACCAGGAGGCGCATCACCAGTTTGCCGTCGATGTAGGCAACGCCGACCAGTGTCGTCCCCTCCTCATACAACCGGGTGCGCAGGGTCAGGTTAAAGGCGTTACTTTCTTCCTCGGCAACTCTGAAGCGAAAACAGATATTGAAGGAGGTGCGCGGAACAACCAGCTCCAGCTCGGCACTCCGGTTGATGACCTCTTCCGCATAGGCGCACAGATCATGGGATTTTTCCACCCTTGCCGCCAACCCCGCTCGACCGTAAAATTTCCAGTCAAGAAACCACTTCAGGCTGTCAACTCTGCGACCGCACTGCAGGGAAGACGGCCCCAGATCTTCCATTTCTGCACTATTTTCACTGCGAAACAGATAGCTGCCGTCGCCGGCACTGAGAGCGGTTGCCAGGGCTTCCTTGCGTTTATTTATCAGGAGGATATTGCACATCAGGGTAGAGCCGAGCATCTTATGGAAATCCCAGGTAAAGGAATCCGCCTCCGAGAGCCCCTGGAGAAAGTGGCGCCGCAGCCTTGGACTAAGCACGGCGGATCCACCCCAGGCGCCATCGACATGCAGCCAGAAACCGTGGTCGGCACGAAGAGGAAGGAGGGCTTCGATCGGATCGTAGCCGCCGCGCACCGTGGTACCTGCGGTTGCTGCAACAAAAAACGGCAGGCCGCCACTTTCAACTACCCGGTTGATCGCCCGCTCAAGTTCTGCCGGAAGCATCGCCCCCAGCGGGTCCAGCGGCACCTTAAGCAACTGGTCAACACCTATCCCTAAGATATTGGCCGCCCGGTCCATGGAGTAGTGAGCATCCGCCCCGACAAAGGCAAAGAGCTTCTGCTGGCCGAATAAGCCGGCCTGCTTCATCGAGGGGTTGGCCAAATTCCTGGCGACCATCATGGCGATCATGTTGGCGTTGCTCGACCCAGTGGTCATCTGCCCTTCGCCGTTTTTAAAGCCGACCAGATCAAGCATCTCCTGGATCATATATTTTTCCATGAGGGTCGAGACCGGTGCCGACTCGAAGGTGCAGGCCGAGGCGTTGGTAAGAGCGGTAATGGTCTCTCCGACAATTGCCGGCAGATTGGCCCCCACCCACATCCGGTTGACAAACAGCGGATGGTTGGTCTTCACCGAATAGGCAAGATATTTCTCTATCCAGGCAAAGATCTCCTGCCAGTCGCCGGTTTTTCCCGGTTGTTCAAGCCCCAAGATGGAGCGCAACTCGGCGGGACTGTGATAGTCGAGAAATTTTCCAGCTCGCTGTCCGGCGGAATACTCTTCGATTATCTTGAGAAGATGGGCAAAAACCTGTTGGTCATTCATAGCCGCCGAATCTGCTGAAGTTAACTGGTGGCCCGCCGCCGATTTCTAAAAGGCGACGGTTCGCATTGTTGAATTGCCCCAGTTACTGCGGAATTTTGAAATTATCAAGAAAATTATCGGCAATAACCAAGCAATAGCACATTGAAATCGCCATTCATTGCGGTATACTGCCACCGATCATTCGCAACATCCCGGGGCAGATATGCACCGCCCTCTTCCATCCCCACTACCAATGAGGACCCTATGGCAAATTTTCTCTTTGTACTCAGATCAAATGACAACGAAAAGGCTACCCGCTGCTTTCAATTTGCGAAAATTGCCCATTCTAAAGGTCATACTGTCAATCTCTTTCTGATCGACAGCGGTGTCGACTGGGCACTCAAGGGACGGGATGGCTCGGTAAAGACGGTCACCGGCGACTGTGTCGACGACTACCTGCCCTATCTCGTCGAAAACCAGGTGCCGGTCGGGGTTTGCACGCCTTGTGCCAAAAACCGCAAGCTCGACGAAGCGGGTTTTAACAGCAATATGGTACTTGATGGCGGACCGCATCTCATTGACATGGCTGCGGAAGCGAAGATCTTCAATTTCTAAGAAACGCCTCTACCGGGATTTTCCAAATACATCGCGGGTGACGCGAAAACCAACGAGCCGTGTCTAACGCTCCATCTGGAATGCTCCGCGCATCCAGCGGACCACCCCGGCGAGATAGCCTTTTTCGTTCTTGCTGACGCCTTTTTCCAGCCAGCCCATCTCGGAAAAGAGTGAGAGATTCCACAGGGAACCGCCGAGACCTTCGTGGAGCAGGGCCATCTCCGCCTGCTGCACGGAGAGGAGTTCGCCGCTTTCCGTCTCCCGGCTGAAGAAGGTGACATTGCCGTCCTGGGAGGCAACGATGGAGATCGCTCCCGGCTGATCAAAGGCAAACTGGGCGGCGGAGATATGGCGGGTGCCGCCAAGACCGGCAAAGGGCCGAGCCATCGGCTCGTGGCCTTCAAAAGGCTCGATGACCATGAGATTGGCGGCGATGGTCCGGGTATCTATGGCCTCGATCTTGGCGCCGAAACAATAGACATACCGATCAAAGGTCATCACCAGGGCGCCGTCCACCGCCGTCAGGCGGGCTATCCGCGTGCACTGCTGCTGTACCTGCTGCCAGTTGCGTAACCAATCTTTTTTCGGGGACAAGTTCATATCCCTGACAATGCGCAGAAGATTTTCGGTATCCGCCAGTTCGGTGCGCGACGGCGGTAAAGTCATGGCCGCGACGTCGAGGAAATTGGCTCCGCCGGTATATTTTATCGGCGAGGTGATCGATTTCTTCCAGCCCATATCCTCGGGGACGACGAGGACGGTGCCGCCTCGCCCGTGGCTGCGCATCTGCTGGGCGATTTTCAGAATGGCATTGTAGCGAAAGAGATTCAACAGGGTGATCTCGGTCTTCTGTGCCTGCGCGGCGATTTTCGGCATGATCGAGTGGAGAAAACTCCGTGAATCGACAAATACCGCACGGTTGGCGGTAAGTGCTGCGATGGTCCTGCCGCTGTACATAATGAGGATACGGCCCGGCCCGAGAATCTGAATCCACAGATCGGATTTGATAACCATCTCATAGGCGATGGTGGTAAAGCCCCAGATCTTCAACTGCCCCGCTTCGTCCGGCCAGACCCCGATATCCGCCTGCGGATTCTCAAGGGCCGGGCCGAGCTTGCCGATAGTCCTGGCGGTCAGATCGAGGGGGGTGTCAAAATGGAAGGTGTCGGTGGAGTGGTCCGACCGGCGCAGAATAAGCGCGGCTGTTACCGAATACCCTTCTTCCGTCGAGAGGCTTGCCCAGTGGGCAACATTGATGAGCTGCGCAAGATGTTCCGGCGAGGGTACGTTGCCGCGCAGGAACACATCACTCAGGGCGGAATTGGGGACGATAAGTTCCTTCGAGCCGTTGATTCGGTCGAAAAGCTCCTGAATAAAAGGCTGGCTGATCTGGAATGCCGGGTTATGCATAGGTTGTCGCTCCGCTGGGTTTGTCGGTTTGGTTCATTACAGCTGACACTCTACCCTATGCACACCGGTCTGTCTTCTCCCCCCTGCAGTATTCCCGGAATAGCTGACGAGATTGGCTGCGGACAGCAAACAAGGCAGGCCGACGCGAAACCCGGATATCATTTGTTGCTGGGCTCATGCATATAGCGCGACAGGAAGAGCGATTGAAGGATAATAAAAACCACGGTTAGACCGAGCATGCCGAAGAGTTTGAAATTGACCCAGGTATCGCTGTCGAAGTGGCTCATCACATACAGGTTGGCCGAGCCAAGAGAGAGGAAGAAAACCACCCAGCCAAAATTCAGACGCCGCCATATCTTCTCCGGCAGAGTCAAGGCACTGCCCATCATCCGCTCAATGGCGGTCTGTTTGCCGAAGAATTGGGTTGCAAGAAATGCCGCGGCGAACAGCCAGTTAACGACGGTCGGTTTCCACTTGATGAACATTTCGTCCTGGAGATAAAGGGTCAGCCCGCCAAAGACGAGGATAATCGCCAGGGTGACCAGCTGCATGGTCGCAACTTTGCGAGTATTAAACCAAATAACGGCCACTTGTGCGACGGTCGAGACAATGGCCACTGCCGTTGCCACATAGATGTCGAAAAATTTGTAGGCCAAAAAAAAGAAGAGGATCGGCAGGAAATCAAAGAGAAATTTCATCGGTGCTCCGGCAAATAAGGGATCGTGGGTTTTTACCCGGTTAGGGGTTGTGGATGGCTGGTTCTTTCTGCAAGAAGTTTGGAACGCAGCAAAAATTTGTCTTGATATGTATAGCAGGTGCGGATGAATGGCAAGTTTCTTGGTCAATTGCGGCAAAAGATTTGCTTTGATGCGGAGAACACGAAGAGGTTCGCTCGGGCGTTTAGTTTGCCAGCTCACCCCAATGCAATCGTTTTTAACCGAGATTTCCATTTTAACTTGTGTAATTTGTTTGCTGCCGAACAGCAAAAATCACCAGCTTGTCTGGTGTATTGTTTGGTTGGAATGAACTATCATGTCACCGGATTTTTGATTCCAAAACCCAATCCTCGACAAATTGATTGATTTTTCAGCGCAACAAACGATACTTTATGTAGTCGAGGTAAATCCGGTAGCGGGCGTCGGGCCGGAAGATGACTTTGAGCATGTCGAAGTACATCTTATAGTACCAGCCGTCATGATCCTGGCCGGGAAAGGCGGCGTGGCGCAGCAGGGATTTGTCGGGCACGATCAAGGCCCGGAAGTGCAGGTCGTCGTCATCGAAGAAGTAGTCGACCAGGTCCAGATAGAGGGCTTTGCCTGCGGGCGAGACCTTGGTCCACTTCACTTCGAAATGAGGCGGCAGCCCGTGCTTCTGCTTGATCTCCCGCAACCGGACGGCAATCTCCTGGGTCTTGTCCAGCGGGCACCAGACCGCGCCTAGCACCATGGCCTTCTGGTGGTCGTTCTCCAGATGGCAGGATTCGTCGCAGTAGATATTGAAGGGTTCGCTCATCGTGCCCCCTTACGCCACCGTGACCTGGCCGTTCATCAGCATAGGCGGAAGCCAGTCACGCAGGCTCTTCAGTAGCGCGGCCAGATCTGCGTGCGTTTCTTCCGGCCGGTCTTCGGGTCCTCCTCCTCCACGATCTGCGCGTAGTTTTCGAGGATGTCGGTCAGCCCCGCCGGGGTGAGCACCTCTTTCCACAGGTAGTCGACCTTGAGGCCGTTGGGATTGGGTGGGTTGCCCGCGCCATCGTTGTGGCCCTTGTCGAAGGGCAAGAACCACGAGCCCTTGCCCGCGAGCCTGGTGCACATGCGCACCTCGCTGTCGTCTACGGCGAAGTGCACGACGCAGCGGCCGAACTCGAACAGCCGCTCGTGCGGATCGCGGTCGCGCTTGTACTGCTCCACCGCGTCCAACACGTTCTGCTTGGTGAGGCTGTTCTTCAGCTCGAAGGTGGCGAGCGGCAGGCCGTTGATGAACAGGCCGAGATCGAGCGCGCGGCGCGTCTCGTCCATGCTGTAGGTAAGCTGGCGGGTGATGGAGAAGCGGTTCTGCGCGTGCAGCGCCGTGGCCTTGGCGTTACCCGGCGACGGCGTGCCGTAGAACAGGTCGAAGTGCAGCGGGCCGTGGACCAGCCCCTTGCGGATCACGTCGATCACGCCGCGCTTGCCGATCTCACCGGAAAGGCGCGCGAGGAACTTAAGGCGGTTGATGTCAGATGAGTCGGACCGGTCAGACGTGTCAGACAGGTCCGAATTGTCTGACAGACGGAGCTTCTTGAAGGCGTCGGGTTGCGTGGCGCGCAGGAAGGCGAACAGCTGCGGGACATCGAGCGCGTGGCCGCGGTCGAAGTCCTTGGCGCTGCCGGCGGTGTAGCCGGTGCCGCAGTAGGGCGCTTGACCTTCGGCCACCATGTTCGGTTGAGGGGCGAGGCCGTCGGTGCCGGTCATGTGCCGCATGATCAGCGTTTCCATGCCCTTCTCGCTGGTGTCGGTGGTCATGGTGTGGTTCCTTTGTCGGACATTGTGAGCGCGCCCTTGCAATCCGGATAGCCGGTGCAACCCCAGAAGGCCTGGCCGACGCGGGGTCCGCGTTTGGCGGTGCGCTGGCGCATGGGTTTGCCGCAGAGTGGACAGGCTGGAGCGCTTTTGTCAGACGAGTCGGACTGGTCTAACTGGTCAGACTTTCTTGCCTGGCTCCGTGCAGTATACAGCTTTTCCGTGAAGCCACCGCTCTTCAGAAACTCGCGGCCCTGGCTTTCGAGCTGGCGCTTGAGCAGGTAGGCGGCCTGGTTCGTGGCGCAGAGCATGGCATTGGCGGCCAGCTCGGGCTCGGCTTTCGCCACAAATGCCGACAAGCCGGCCAGACCGGTCAGGCGGGCTGTGCCGGGCGCGGCAGGTGGCAGGTTGGGCGCAACGTCATGTGTGAGGCGCTCGCGCATGGCCAGCGCTTCGGGAGAATCCTTGTTCCAAACGCGCAGGCCGCGCTGGATCAGGAAGCTCTTGTAGTCTTTGACCAACTCGTCCGAGAGGCTGGCCCGCGCCACGTTCGTGAGCAGCATCTCGCTCTTGCGCGAGGTCGCCGCCGCGCCACTCCCCTCGCTGGTGTTGCGTACGCCACTCCGCGCCGCCTGCACCATCTGGTCATGCGTGCGCGAGCGCTTTTCGATGAAGCGGTCGCAGAAAACGACGGTGGCATCGTAGACGGCCTCGGCCACCTTGTAACTGCGCAGGTGCTCGTAGCCGCCATGCGGCAGAA
>JBBQVT010000077.1:0-19307 GCA_038211245.1 Desulfobulbales bacterium
TGGGCTGTGACTGTCGGAACTGGTCTTTTCGGCGCACTTCCCGGCATCGGGCCATGGCTCGTGGAAATCCTCCGGGGCGGGTCGGAAATCGGCGCAGACGGCCTTTTACGGTTTTATGTTCTGCATGTGGTTCTCATACCGCTTGTTGTTCTACCGCTTTTGGCGATTCATTATTACCGAGTTGCTCGCCTGCACGGCATTTCCCTGCCGATCTGCACCGCTGCCCGGCGAGACAATGACGATTTGCGGCCTGTCCCTCTGTGGCCGACGGTGGTGATGCGCGAGTTGCAGGTGACCCTGGCGAGTCTTTTTATGCTGATCGCGGTTGTCGCCTTTGCCTACGATGCTCCCTTGGGGCAACCGGCCAACCCCCTGCATACCCCGACACATATCGAAGCCCCCTGGTTTTTCCTTTGGGCACAGGGGCTTCTGGGAATCTGTCCGGCCACTCTTCCTGCCCTCGCTCTTATCGTAACTTCCGGCCTGCTCGTGTTTTTTTTGCCCTGGTATGATCGAACACAACGCCGTTCGCGGGGACAGCGCCCTCTGTTCGCCTTCACCCTGATTATCAGCCTCGGCCTGCTTTTGCTTTTGACCTTCCTCGGCACACGGCAGCAACAGCCGGTCGGACATTCCCCGGAGACCCTGCTTGAGGTCCTTGTTCCTCAGGATGGTCAAGGACATCTGCATGGTCTGGCCTACGATGAACTGACCCCGGGGGTTCATACGGTCGGCAGCACCAAGACCGACCGCAAGATTTCTTCCGGCCTTGAGCGACTGCTGACCCTCATCGACTCCCGTCTCCGAGGTGCAGCGGACAACCAACGGTTATCGGATATGTCAAGCGTTCTCATCATTGAAACCATTCAGCCCCAGGTGAAAAGGATCACCTTGCGGCAGAGTGTTCACTTTGACGATTCGGTCGCTCCCCGCACCTTTGAACGGACGATCTATCGCCATGGTTTCGGAGAGACACCATTATTGTCTGAGGCAAAGAATAAATAATGGAGGGTAGGGAACATCGGCGTCTGACCTTTTTGGGCCTTGCCCTTTGCTGTTTGCTCTTTTTCGTCGGACAACAGGAGGAAAGGCGGGTGGAGGCGACAATTGCTATGCAGGCAGGTGAAGCCGTCGTCACCGGGGCACGTCTTTATTCGGAAAATTGCCGCAAATGTCATGGTTCGCGGGGTGAGGGCCTCGGCCAGCTTGGCCCGGCTCTTGCCGACAAACATTTTTTCACCGGTCGCATGGCCGAGGTCGGCTGGCTGCTGGGTATTGACGAATATATCGCCGCAACCACCGGCGCGGGGAGGATGATGGCCACTCGTCCGCTGTATGCCGGCAATGGAACAACGGCGGTCATGCCGCCCTGGGCCCTTGGCCACGGCGGTTCGCTGCGAGCCGACGAGATAGCGGCCATCTCCGGCTTTGTCATGAATTGGCGGGCCACCGCTCTTGGGACAATCACCCTGCCGGTTATTGATCTGCCGCCGCCGGATATGGGTAATCCGGCAACCGTCAAGGCCGGAGGCGAGGTTTTTAGCAAACTTTGCCTTTCCTGCCATGCCTTGGCGGATCTTCCGGGTGGACATGGCGGGCCGACCCTGACCGGGATTGGTGCTATCGCCTCCGGTCGCACCCCGGGGCTGTCGGCCACCGAATATATCCACCAATCTGTATTGATCCCGGAAGCCTTTGTTGTCGAGGGATATGGAGAAAAGACCGACACCCAAGGTTGCGGGGCGCTCCTTTCGGAAGTGCAACTTGAGGCGGTCACCGCCTTTCTCCTGCACCGGAACTGAAGTCGATGACTCTGCGTAGTTTTGTTTTTCTCCTGTATGTCGCCATGGCCATGGCATCTCCATCCAGTGCCCGCATGGGCAAAGACCTGAGCGATCCGGTGGTCCACGGCGCCTGGCTGTACCAAGCCAATTGCCTCCGTTGTCATGGCCCTTATGATAAAGAGCGGCTCGGCGAAGGCTATGCTCCCTATGAAAAGCTTGAATCGGCTGTGGCGGAAAAAGGCTGCCGGATTGTCTGGGCAAAAAACCTTGGCAGCTCTTTGACCGGAGAAGAAATTACCGCACTCTGCCACTACATCGTCGCCCGGGAAAAGGGCGACAAGGAACCGGAACTGCAGGAAAGCCCGCGGATACCGGCCGCAGTTGCAGAACCGTTTCCTTCGGAACTGCCCGCAACAGTTGCCGTCATGGCAAAGGCTGGGAATCCTGCCCTTAGCCCACCGCTGGCAAAGCTTGTTGCGAAAAACCCGGTGGCTAACGGGGGATGGCTCTACACGCAAAATTGCTATCGCTGCCACCTGACCTATGACCAAACCAGGCAGGGGCGCGGCATGAGTCCGGAGAGCCTCAGGAAAATCGTGGAAAACGGCAAGACCTCGACGCAGATGAGCGGATTCGGTGTGCTCGCCGGGGGTAAATTAAAGAACTCCGAGATCGAGGCGATCCTCAGCTACATCACCACTTGGGAACATATGTCCAGCCCACCGGCCATTGCCCGGGAACTTCTCATCCCCCCGGCCTCGGACCCGGCAGCTCTTCATTCCTTGGGATTACCCCGGTTTCCTCCGGTGCAAGGAGATGAAAGGGTCGGCAGGGTACTTTATCTCATGAACTGCAGTCGATGTCATAACCCGGATCGCAGTGGTTATATCGGTCGCCGTCTCCTTCCTCCATGGGAGTGCATGCGACCGGACATCTTTCTCAAGGCCACGTTGAAAAGTGGCATTCCCGGCTCCCTCATGCCGGCCTTTGCAACATCCGCCAGTGGCCGGCTCAGGCCTAAAGAGATCGATGATGTCATCTCATTTCTCCTTACTGAACCTGCAAAATAATCCCTCCGATGTCATCTGCGAGCAGCCATCGGAACCAGTCCTGTAACAACCAAGCCCCGAAGACAGCCTCCTATGGGGCTTGTTCAGTTTTTCGGGATACTTTTACGAGTGAAACAGCTGGCAAGAACAAGGGAGCACAGCGCATTGGCAGCAAAAATGGCCAGAACCACTTTCAACCATTCTTTTTGATATCCATGGTTAGCTTGAATAAATTTTTTGTTAATTTGAGAGATATCATTTTCTTTTGAGACGAATTCAAGCCGTGTTTTCTCAGATTCAAAAGCAGAATCGATACAGATCTGCTTTAACAGGAAAATTTTTTCTTCATAAAATAATTTACTGTTTTCTTCTGAAATATCGGAATTGATTATAGCGATTAATTTCTCGAAATCAGTGCCGACATTTTTGCTTTGCAGCTGGGTTCTTTCCACGGAATCAGTAAATTCGCCATTGTCATTCATCAACCCAACTGCATAAAATAATTTGTTATCGATTGTTTGAACCACGATTTTTCCGGAAAAAATTTCTTTACGCTCGTTTCTTGAAAAAATTATTGTCAACGCTTCCTTGTTTGTTATTTTCTCGGTGGATTCGATTTTAAAATTTGCGTTAATTTTTTCAATGAGTAATGATCGTGTATTTTTTGTAAATATCTTCGGAAGATTTATTATCTTCTTTTGAAGATTAACAATCTGCGATCTCAGGTTACTATCGATTGATCCTCTTTCATGATTAAGAGAATCTATCTCATTAAGAATATTCAGATTGTTCGTTTTATGAATATGCCATAATACAACTGAAGAAATGATACACAGTGAGATTGTTGCGACCACAAACGTCATTTTTGATATTTTCATTCTTATCACCAAGAGTTGAAATTCATTACCTGCTTTACATTATTTTCAATTATCTGATTTTTTTATTAGAATAATGTTACTATAAAGTTACATTACATGCAGGCGCTGATAATATGTCAGGCTCAATAGAATAGAGAATTTCTTCAATGGTATTTTCTTAAAATGAATAGAATTATGATCGATACCCCCACGATATCCAGTGTTTTCAGGTCAAAAGACGGTAAGCGCCAAGTTATGGAACTCTATGATAGAATGCTTGGCCAGTGGCCGGTCGAGCATGAATGTCTGGAAATTCCCACCCGACATGGCACTACCTTTGTTATTGCCTCAGGGGACCCTGGCGCCGATCAGCTTATTCTTCTGCATGGAGCAGGGTCCAACTCTCTGATGTGGATCGATGATGTTCAGGTATACAGCAAATATTATCGGGTATATGCTGTCGATCTCATTGGCGAGGCCGGTAAAAGTGCAGCCAATAGACCGCCATTGCCGGGATCAGCCTATGCGGAATGGCTTGATGACATCTATGCCGGCTTAAAAATAGACAATGCTACCATAGTTGGCATATCCCAAGGTGGATGGACCGCTCTCAAATTCGCTACGGTAAGACCAGAGCGAGTTGACCGGCTTATCTTGATCTGCCCCGGTGGTATAATTTACGACAACATGCCCTTTGTCTTACAGGCATTAACGTACACATTTTTGGGATCGTGGGGGCGAAGACGCATGGTGAGAAAGCTCTTTGGCGATCAGCCGGTGGAGGAATCGGTCCTTGAGGCAATGGCTTTGACGATCAAAAATTTCAAATATCGATTGGCAATTCCTCCTCTTTACGCAAACGAAGAGTTGGCCGCCCTGACCATGCCGACCCTTTTTATCGGAGGAACAAAAGACGCACTTCGCAATTCAGCAAAAATCGCCGATCGTTTGTCCGGGCTGCTGCCAAACTTGACTGTCGATCTTATAGACGGCGGAGGACACGCAATAAACGATACCACCGGCACCATCCTGCCTTTTTTGTTAACCGGCAAACATCTTGACTTGCGGAACTAGCCTCAATAACGCGGTGGAGGATCGGTTGGCTTCGGCTCTTACGCTCACCGCCTTGATTGAGGGGGCGTCGGCGTGCGCTAGTTGTTCCATTCTGACGGTGGTGTTCTGCACAAGGTTTGTCAACTGGCTGGATATTTCATTTGAGTAGTCATGAACCTTGCCGGCAAGATTGCGGTTCGTGGCGGCATCGTTACCTACCTCGACAATACTCATCGAGACCTTACGGGTATTTTCTGAAGTACGACCGGCTAGATCGGCGATAGTATCGGTTACCGATTTCTGCTTGGCAACCGCCAGGGTGATGTTTTCGGTTCGTTTACTCATCGCTTGCATCCGCCGATCGATGTCCTCAAGATGGGTCAACAACACTGAGCGCGCTTTCTCAATGGCTTCAACCTTATTCATGGCATCATCGGTCGCCTGCTCCGTTTTCAGTGATAATTCTTTCACCTCTCCAGCCACCATGGCAAAGTCCTGGCCGGCCGCTCCGGCTCTAGCGGCTTCAATTGTCGCATTGAGGGCCAGCAACTTGGTCTGGTCGGTTATCTCCTCGACTGTGGAGATTATGGTGCCGATCGCTTTTACCGAGGTGTTCAGTGCATTGATATACTGTCTGGACCTGCTATTGCTTTCGACGATTGAGGCGACAATACCGTTCTGGTCCTGGATCTGCATATTAATGTCCTGAAAGGCGGACTGCAGGAAAACGGTTGATTCTGAAACGTTGTTGGTGTGTTTTGCGGTTTCATCGGCCTGCAGCGACACACTTTTCGCCCGGTGTTCCGTGGAACTTGCCAGTTGTTGCAAAGAATTTGCCGTGGTCACCAGCTCTTTGGCGCGGCTCTCAAGAGTGTTCACGACGTAGGTAATGGTTACGAATATTTCATCGATGAGCACCTTTTCATGGGCCTTTCGCTCGTTTTCGTTTCTAATTTTCAGCAATGCCTCGCGGAAATTATTGATCGCTCCCGATAAAATGCCGATCTGATCCCGTCGCTGCCGGTAGGGGATATCCGGGGATTTACCGGAATTGATAGCGTCAATGGTGCCTGTAAGTTTGTGAAGCGGTTTCTCGACGATACTTCGCACTAAAAAGAACAGAACAATCATGTTGGCGAGCACGGCAAGCGCCCCCATTATGAGAGAGAATTGCCGCTGCTGGAATCGAAACGCTGTAAGTTCCTGCTCCATGGCCCTGATCTCTTCGACATGCTGGAGGATTTCGTTGCGGGTGTTTTCCGCTGCAAGGCCGGCATCGGCCATTTTGGCGCTAAGATCATTGATTTTTTCGGCAACGGTGTCACTTGACTGCAAATGCATATACAGCAGTGCACCGATGAACAGATTGGATGCCAGAGATACGCCTACGAGAATTTTTACACCAACGGTGGCCAGTCGGGTTCGTGCATTTTTGATGATTGACACTATTACTCCGGAGTTTCTAAAAAAGATAAAGAGTAGTTATAATTCAGTATCTTGTACCAGTTTGTTCGATAATGATTAAGATGTTTTGCATACGAACTGAGATCATAAACCCGGTTCATTCCGTTTGCTTGGTTCAAGCGTCCGACGGTCGCGGATAATGGCCGATCCCGGAATTTCCTTGGCCTTTTTTTTCAGGTCGGTGGCCATCGAGGACACCTCAGCAAAGGAATTGATGCGGTGAATTTCCGTACTGACAATGCCGATTGACAGCGAAAGTAAGCCGAATTTCTGTTGATTTCCCTGGCGATTTTGGCTCGTATATGACCCCTCCCGACACTCTACGGGGGAGTGAAAGAGACAAAGCTTTTCGGTGAAGCGGTCGACCAGGTATTGGCAGACTGCCAACGAATTTTTCGGTCTGGTGACCAGAATAAAATCATCACCGCCGATATGTCCGGCAAAACCAATGGACTGCCCCTCCCATTTAGCCAAGGCTTCGAGCATCAGGTCGCCGACCGCCTTGATGACTCGGTCGCCCATTTCAAAACCATGGCGATCATTAAAAGGCTTAAAACTGTCCAGATCGATATAGCAGACATCGAAATGGATCGACTGGGAAAGCATTTTGGCGATTTTGCGCTGGATATATTCGTTTCCGGGCAGGCCGGTTAAAGGATTGGCGCCTCGGGCCAGCATCATGCTGTTTTCGGTGACGGCATTGAGGATGGCGCTGACCGCGACAGTACCGATATATTTGCCGCTGCGAGTAATACAGATGTCATCATAGATCGACATTTTGTGCCGCAGATGAACCTTCCGGGCCACATCTTCCACCGATAAGGAATGGGGGACCTCCAGGAAATTCTCTTCGAGGATTTCTTCAATCTTCTTATAGTAGTTGAGGCTGAGACCATAACCAAAGCGACCGACCATGTGCGTTTCCATGAACCGGTGCCGATTAAGGAGTCCGCACAGTTGGCCCTTGGTTACCACCGGCAGACAACACAAATCAGGATTGTCGGTAAACCTGTTGAGAGCCTCGAGGACGCGATCGGTTGCGGCAAGAGGGTCAACGTAGGCGGCAATGTCGCCTACGCAAATCACCTCATCAAAGAGGTCGGTTGCCGATTGTAGCGGCGGACCTTGCAGGGGAATATCCAAATAGTCGTAGGTGATGAGTTCCGCCGCAGGCCTGGCCAGGAGATATCCCTGCACCAGATCAATACCTATCTCCCGGCAGATCCTCAGGTCCCTGTCGGTTTCGATGCCTTCGGCGATGACGTCTATGCCGATGCGGTGGCAGACCGTGGCGATGGAATCGATCAAATTGAAGTTGATACTGCATTTCGTACTTTCCTTGAAAAAGTGCCGATCGATTTTCACAAAATCCGGTTCAAGGACGGAGAGCATTTTCAGTCCGCCATACCCGGCACCAAAGTCGTCAATGGCAATGCGAAAGCCTTTTTTGCGGTAATGATCTATTGACTGGCGGAACAGCTTATAGTTGGCCACCGCTTCGTGTTCGGTGATTTCCAGGACGATATTGTGTATTGGGATGTTGTACTTATGCGCCAGCATCCCTGTCGTTCCGGCACTGTGGTCGGGGTGGAGTAGACTAGTCGGGCATATATTGATAAACAGCAGGGCATTCTTATCATTCAATCCCTGGTGCGCTGCCAAGGCCATGGCATTTTGCCGGCAGCGCATATCGAGAGGGAAGATTTTATTACACATGCCTGCCTGGAGGAAAAGCTCTTCGATGTTGTCAAAAGGGTTGACCCCAACGGTTCGACAAAGTGCCTCATAGGCGAAGATCTTCCTTTGTTGCAGGTTGATGATGGGTTGGAAATGACAGGTAAGATGATTCTTGTCAAGGAGAGTGGTGATCGCCTCGTCAATTATCCGTCTATGTGCAGGAGGTTTTTCCAGATTATTCGGATTGCTCTGGGGCAATTGATCGGTGAGTTGCATAACAAACATGGTCATCCTTGGTATGGAGAAATAAAAATGTACTTAATTATTGGATAGATTTCCTGGCGGCCCCTAAATATGTTTACGAATAAGATCGAAAGAGACGGTTGAGGTGGTGACCGTACTGCGACCGAAGATGAGAAAGAACACCAGCCAAAGGATTTGCAAGGCGAGAATAATGATTGGGTTCCATAAGATCTTGATGCCGATCACCACATCCGGGTCGATATAGTGCGGAGCCGGGATCAAAATTGTAACTAGCAGCATGTACAAGGCACTGAGAACACCCATTTTTTGATATGCCGATATCTTGCCGAAGCCGCGAAAATCGGCGCGCAGAGTCTCGGAGAGGATGCGCCAGAGCTGAGTCAGGCCAATGGTCAGCAGGAGGGCCTCGGTAAAATAGCCGTCGAGAAACAACATGCTGCCGACCAAGGCGCCGCAGGTGTAGATGACACAGGTGATGGCCTGGATCGGGATGAGTCTTTCTCCGTCGAGACACCCTTCATAGTTGGCCTTCTTGGTCGCTCCCTGGAAGATGAAATTTCTTCGGGCAAAGAGTCGTTGCAATAGCCAATGACAATCTTTGAGCGGCTTTCCGTAGCAGCAACCAAAACTGATGCAGCCGAGTCGGCCAAGCCCTTCGCCCAGGGTGTAAGCGATGGACATCGCCGCCAGTACCGGGATGATCGGCAGAAAGCTGCCGTGGTCGACCATGAGTTTCTGTACCGCCTGCACGACCCAGGGGGCAATGAGAATACCCATGCAGGAGGCACCGCCGATGGTGAAGGTGTGCCGTTTCTTTTCGACGAGCATTGCTATCAGTCGGGCGGCCGGAATACATACTGAGAGAATAACCAAAATGATCACCATGGTCCCGGGGATGGAGACGTACATGGCTCCCAGGAGGACGAAAAGCAGGAGGAGTGCGAGAAATTGGCTGGTGGCAAGGAAAAAACCATAATAGGTGAGATTCGTACCCTGCCAACCATTCTCCCGGGTTTTTATGGTCGGGACAACCGCCAGCATCTGCCAGCGTTCCCCAGGCAGATTCTTAAATGCCCAGCCGAGAAAGTTGGCCAGAACGAAGCCGAGGGCCAATACAAAAATAATGTCAATCATTGCTTTTCCTCCAAAATTGAATATTTGGGTTTATTAGCAGCCTTTACGGCGATTGTTGAGCGAACCAGGACATCCGTTTCAACCAGCGGCCTGCCGAAGCCATTTGAATACCTGCTGAGCACATCATGGCGCCGTGAGTTGCCGATAAGATCACCGGCAAAGCGTATTCGCCCCGCCTCGAAAAACAGCACATCGGTGGAACTCCCCGGTCGGAAAAGACTTTTCGGGCAGCCCCTGGTGACAAACATGCCGGGCCGGAGATGCTGTGGATTGTTGTAGCGTTCTTCGCTGTAGGTTTCGGCAATATCGCCGATCATTAGAGCAACAATTTCGACCATAGCCACCAGGCCGACCTGCGAACCGCCGTCGACATCGGTATCGATGATCGTCACCATTCTGCGATTTTTTGCATAGAGGGAGGCCATGGCGATAAGGGCCGAAGGATTACATGAGTGGTACCTTCCATCTATGCCGTATATGTCGAGAACCCGGCCGCTCACCGGCAGATGATTGTAGTGGTATTTGTCGGGAGTGAGGCGGAAAACGGCAAAATCGCCGTCGAGAAATTTTTCTCGCCAGGGACAGGTCGACCCAAGAAGCTCTTGGGCATCGAACACTTTATCTTTTATGAAAAGAGCTGAGGTGTCGGCCAGGCTGCCGATGAGAATCCGCGAATCAGCCGGAGCCACGACTGTTGCCGCCGCTTGCTGCATCGGCCGAGTTTCCCAGTAGCGAATCTGCCGTTCGAAGACCTTGCGGTGCGAATCGAAGTGCAACAAAGGTTCCACACATTCGCGCCAGTCGGCACCGATACCCTCGAAAAGGTATCGCCCACTGCGCCTGGCATTGCTGGGCAGGTCATAATGGCAAAAGGCCAGGATGCTGGATGTTCTCGCCGAGGTAAGCATCCGGAACATGGCCGGGGCGCTTTCCCGCAGGTGGTGGTAGAGAAAGTGGACGCTGCGATCGCCGACCGGTTTTTCGGTGACCACCCGGCGGGAGTTTCTCTCAATGAATTGATGGGTGAAGCCTCGTTGCAGTGCGGTTGTTGTCAAGGGTTGTTCCTCTCATAATGGATGATCGCCAGGCCGATGCGCAGCATCTCCTGAAGAAGCCCCGGATTCGCCGATTCATCAAGGATCGCTTGCCGGTTTTGGGTGACATATTCGGAGGCGGTGACTTCGCTTGAAATGGCCGCCATGACCTGCCGCAGGCCTGGCTCGCCAAGCTTTTCCAGGCGTCGGCAATCATTGGCCAGGATGACCAGTGATTCGTCAAGGTACCTGGACTTCAAACCCGTGCGGTAATAGCGCTCCATTGCCCCGTTGAACACCTCGGCTGGATAATGGAACGGGCTCTTTTTCCCCGGTAATTCGTCGCGGACGCCGGCGATAATTTTTGCATAGGTTGACGACCCGCCATCGGTGAGTCTCTGCCGCAAAGAGTCCATACGTTGCCCAAGGTTCTGGGCGGCTATAAGGTCGGCGGCATCGGTTTCCAGGAGGTGCAGGAGAGCCAGGTTGTATTCATCGTGGCGTATTCTGATATAGCCTTTGTAGCGTTTACTGTTGCGTTGCGACGGTAT
The DNA here is from genome assembly GCA_038211245.1 of Desulfobulbales bacterium. GTDB lineage: Bacteria > Desulfobacterota > Desulfobulbia > Desulfobulbales > Desulfocapsaceae > Desulforhopalus_A. The sequence continues at coordinate 10,868 of JBBQVT010000077.1, forward strand.
ATCGGCGAGGATTTTCTGCAGAAACCTGTTGCCGGTGTCGGCACGGACATAGAAGGTGGGGATGCCGATAGCCTGACCAAAGAAGATCTGTCTTCGTTCGCTTTCGATGGAGGGTTGGTCGGGAATGTCGTGATGGTTGATTTTCCCTTCGAGGATGTAGCGGCAAGCCAGGGCGGTGACCAGGTTCTGTATATCCACCGCCTCGGCCATGTCTTCCCGCAGGCTGTGGAACAGGGAATAGCTGCGGCCCTCGAACCCGGCGTAGCCCGAGGCGGCAAAAATTCGCTGCCTGTACGGTAGGTAAATGGCCATCCGCGGATCAAAGATGCCCATTTCGCCCAGGTCTTCTTTCAGTCGTTCATGATTGCCCGGCATGCCGTTCAGACCAGGACTGGTCTCGGTCGACAGGAGGGTGACGAGATAATCGATCAACCGAAAATCCGGTACCAGATCCCCCTTCAGGCGGAGCACTTTTGCCAGAGTGGTGTCTAGCCAACGAGGGCCGAAGGGAGTGACGGTTTTTCCGAGAAAACCCAGCCTGGCCTTTTTCTGCCACCGACGCCAGATCATCCGCAGATGGGTGTAATCGAGTTCGTGCGGTAAAAAACCGAGGACTGTTTCCGGATGAAAATCACCGAAATCGAGCCGGTAAGGGGCTGCAGTATAGGTGTTGACGAAAAGCGGCAGGAAGTGCTCGACAATCTTTATCACCAGATCCCCGAAATATTTTTCCACCGCCGGAGTAAACGGCGAATCTGCGTCCCCTGCCATCTTCGTCAGCATATGGCTGCCGAGGGAGACATGGGTGCCGTTGTTGGCCAGGCAGGTGTTCGAGGTGTTCGGCAGAACTATAAGGTTGCGGGTGATAATACCCGCATCCTTTAATTTTCCGATGGTGTTGAGCTGGCTGCGCGACAGGACCTTGTGGCACAGTTCCATGTAACGATATTTTTCTTCGCCGCGGTTCCAGCCGGAAAGGCAGGGGCTGATAAACAGATGACGATAGTAGCTGTCCGGGACGAGAGTGTTGAGATATTTCTGCCGGGAGGGGGCATGCGGCGCACAGTAGAGCAAACATTTTTGTCCCGATTCCGCAAGGCCCATGGTTTTATTGGCGTACTGAACCAGCAGTTGACAAAAAAGCAGGGTCCTGGCCGATTCGGCGGCGGCCAGGTCGCCGATCCGGCCACCGGTGGCAACAGGGATGGTGAAGCTGAGAATTTCCGGTGAGGTGTTGTCGCTTAAGAGATTTCCCATGAGGCTTGTGCCGGTTTCAAACAGCACCAGCGGGAGCATGCTGTCGTTGCTTATGGCATTGGCAAGGGCGAGTTTCAGCAGGTAACTGATCGGCAACCGGAGACATTCCTGGCCGCGGTGGATACACCTAAAGCGGTGGATGTCGGTTCTCGGTTTGGATGCCGGAATCCTCTTGTCGGCCTGGAAATCATCGGCAAGGAGCTTTTTCGTCCAGGCTGTCAAGCGGTTCTCAGGGAAGCGTACCCAACTGTTTTCCCAGATGTTGGCATTATTGTTATAAAGGAAATCCTTGAGGGATTGCAGGCTGGTGGGGGGGAGGTCGCCCCTGGCGCTCCGTTTGACAACATTTTTAAAGAATGTGGAAGAGCTTAGAGTGGTTGGCAGATCGACATCCTTATGGTCGCCTTCAACTGCTACCTGCAGTTCGAATTCCATGCCTACGCTACTGTCTTTGTCGGTAAAAGGGGTGAGGTCTTGCGTGCTCAAGGAACTGAAGAAACGCTGCAAGGTTTTTTGGTGATCGCTTAAGGTGCCGGGATATTGGATATGTGTATTCATAGGGGAGGAATGTATCCGGCGGATATGAGAATAGTGCTAAATAATGATGAGGAATTTGTTACGGATGCGGTCTTTTTGTGGCCAAGGTTCTCGGAAAAATAATCGCTCAGGCTATGCTGGTTTTCCTTATTAAATCCGCGTCGGCGTGGTATGATTATGGAGTTGAATTATTGTATACATGTATTCTCGACGAGAGTGTGCGGCAGTTCATGAAAATACGCAGTAAGGAGGTAGAATCATGAAAAAAGTGATATGCGCAATTGCTGGCGGTCTTTTCTTTCTGCAACCGGCGGTGCTTTTCTGTTCGGATGCAGTTATCACCAATCAGTCGGATGGCATCGCAAAGATGAATATTGCGCTGGGCGAAAATAACGTCGCCAACACCGGTTCGATCAAGGTCAAATCAATCGAGGGCATAGTCCTCAATAAGGCGGATGGACAATCCACCAACATAGCCATCGGTGAGAATAACAAAGCCAATCTCGGTTCAATCAACGTCACCGGCGGCGATGCGACCATCATAAACTTCACCCGGGATGGTGCGCAAGTTGCCGTTGGCAAGGGCAATGAAGCGAATCTCGGCTCGATCAATGTGGCCAACAGCTCCGGGACCATTGTCAATACCAATGAAGGCGGTACCAATATTGCCATTGGCCAAGACAATATAGCCAATCAGGGGAGCATTAGTGTCGGTGGTATTAAGGAAGGTGTCATTAATTTCAGTAAAGGGGGAGTAAACGCCGCCATTGGGGAAAACAATGAGGCCAATCTCGGCAGCGTTAAAAATTCCGACGGAGTGGTCAATACCAATGATGGCGGGATCAATATGGCGGTTGGGGACGGCAATAAAGCCAACCTCGGCAGCGTCGAAAATTCCGGGAACGTGGTGAATATCTCCGGTGGCGGGACCAACATTGCTGTCGGCAGTAACAACACCGCAAATCTGGGGAGTGTCTTAGGTTCCGAAAACGCCGTGAATATTTCTAAGGGAGGCACCAATCTCGCCGTTGGCGCCGGCAGTACGGCCAATCTCGGTTCAACCGTTGACTCGAAAAATGCTGTCAATATTTCCAATGGCGGCACCAACATTGCCGCAGACGGTGCCACAGCGAATCTTGGTTCAATAATAAATTCAAAGGATACCATCAATATCTCGGCGGGCGGCACCAATATCGCCACCAGTGGAGGTAAGGCTAATCTCGGGTCAACCGTCAATTCCGGCAACGTTGTCAATATCTCCGGCGGTGGCACCAACATAGCTACCGGTGGTGGGAAGGCAAACCTGGGGTCGGTCGTTAATTCCAGTGGAGTTACCAATATCTCGGGCGGTGGCACCAATATTGCTGCAGGTGGTACGGCAAATCTCGGTTCGGTCGTTAACTCAAGCGGTGTTACCAATATCTCCGGCGGCGGGACCAATATTGCCGCCGGCGGCAAGGCAAATCTCGGTTCGGTTGTTGGCTCAAGCGGCGTTACCAATATCTCGGGCGGCGGCACCAATATTGCTGCAGGTGGTACGGCAAATCTCGGTTCGGTCGTTAACTCAAGCGGAGTTACCAATATCTCCGGTGGTGGTACCAATATTGCCGCTGGCGGCACCGCTCATCTTGGTTCGGTGGTCAATTCTGCGGGGGTGACGAATATCTCGGCGGGCGGGACCAACATTGCCGGCGGTGGTCGGGCCATCCTCGGCTCGGTGGTTGATAGCGGCGGTGTCACCAATATCTCGGCGGGGGGGACAAATATCGCCGGTGGTGGCGATGCCATTATGAACTCCGTGGTCTCCGGTGTGGAGTATGACCAACTGGGGAGACCAAAGAAGTAGTCGCTCTTCTCAAGAACTAAGCCGTTGTACAAAAAATAACATGGCCAAAGGAATGGCCGGAACGGCATAAGGAGCCGTAACAAAATGGGTTGAAATGGCCCATATTTTGTAACGGTTCCTAAATGTATGTCGAGACTGTAATATTCCACCTGTTGATCATGTGCGGTATTTTCCAACTCAGCCCGCCAGAGATCTTCATACAAGCCCGGGGGCACCGGGACAAGCGCATTCATGGTGAAGAGCAGGGTGCCACTGTTCGGCGCCATGGTATTGCCGGTAACCATGGTTTCGTCACCTCCTCCTGATCGGACAAACAATTGAACAAGCAAATTGATAGATCAGTGACGGATTGGTTCCTGACTCTGCGTTGGGGGACGGTTCTATGCCAGGTGATCCTTTTCGCGGCGGTGCATTTTCTGTTTGCCACACCGTTGCCGGTCTTGGTTTGCGGGCTGATCGTTTTTGAAGTGGTGGTAAATTTTGTCTTTGCCTGGCTGATTCGTAAAAAAAAGGAGGTTCCAAGCCTCTTGCTCACAGGGGCAATGTTTTTGGACATCACCCTCCTGACCTTTCTTCTCGCTTTAACCGGCGGGGCGATGAATCCTTTCACCTTCCTTTATCTGGTGCATATAGTCGTTGGCGCTATTCTCTTGTCCCGTGGCATGGCTTGGGCCTTAGCCGCTTTCTCATCCGCCTGTTATGGGGCTTTCTTTTGGCCTGGACTGAAGTTTTCCTTCATGGCCGATCATTCCCTCTGCCATACTGTTGCCATCTCCCCGGAACTCATGCTGCATTTGCAAGGGATGTGGGTGGCCTTTGTCATCACCAGTTTTTTCGTGGTTTTCTTCGTCACTCGCATTCAGCAGGCCTTGGTCGCTCGCCGGGAAACCCTGGCGCAGTTGCGGGAAGAGCAGTTTAAAAATGAGCGGCTGGCAGCGTTGGCTACGCTCTCGGCCAGTGCCGCCCATGAGTTCGCCACCCCCTTGTCTACCATTGCCGTTGCTGCTGGTGAGCTGTATCGGGAGATCAGTCAAGGCGGGAGTGCGGCATGGTTGGACGACCTGCAGCTTATCCGTACCCAGGTGGCCAAGTGCCGAGACATCCTCTATGAGATTGCCGCGGATGCCGGAGAACCAATGGGCGAAGGCATGGATACGTTGACAATCGGCGCCCTGCTCAACGAGGTTCGCGTTGCCCTTGGTGAGCAATTTCAGGGACGGCTGATGATTGACTGCACTGTTGAAAATGTCCGGGTGACCGTACCCCGACGTTCGCTAAAACGGGTATTGCGCGGCTTGATCGCCAATGGTTTCTATGCCTCGGTTTCGACGGGGGCAGTGACCTTGCGGGTTGAAATTGACGATGCCATGCTACGGTTCGAGGTCAGCGACCAGGGACGGGGAATGGACCGGGAAATCGCAGCAAAGGCCTGCGAACCTTTTTTTACCACCAAGCCGGCCGGGCAAGGTCTCGGGCTTGGGCTGTATCTTGCCCGGACCCTGGCCGAACGTCTCGGCGGCGGCCTGGGAATTGATTCAACTCCTGGTGTCGGCACAACGGTACGGTTTTGGCTTAAGCCGCTGGTGATAATAAAGACGTGAAACGGAATTATTGGACGGAGGAGAGGGGACAGGTATGGGGGATGATGAGAAGGCATATTCGATTCTTCTGGTGGATGATGAGGAGGTATTTCGGAAACGGCTGGCCTTGGCCTTTAGACGGCGGGGTTTTACTGTCTATGCAGCGGGTGATTTTGTCGGCGCCCTCGGCGTCTTGCAAGAACATGCGCCGCAATTGGCCCTGATCGATCTGCGGATGCCGGGGCGGTCCGGAATTGAACTGGTTGCAGAGGCCAAGCGTCTCCAGCCCGGGATCAAAATTGTGGTCCTCACCGGATATGGCAGTATCGCCACCGCCAGCCAGGCAATAAAACTCGGCGCGCTGCAGTATCTCTCAAAACCGGCGGATGTCGATGAGATCCTGCTTGCGTTCTCCAAAGACGATCTTTCACTCACGGTTGAGCCGTACGAGTTGACACCGCCAAGTCTGGCCCGGGTGGAATGGGAACATATCCACCGGGTCTTGGCCGATTGCGATGGCAACATCTCGGAGGCGGCCCGTAAGCTCAACATCCATCGCCGCAGTCTGCAACGCAAGTTGATAAAATTTGCTCCGACCTGAAAAGAGACACTGAATGGAACCTTCAGGCACTGGTCTGTTGGTTGCAGAGGACGAGGCTGCCAAGGCTCGTCAATCAACGAGCACTGCCTGCGACAATTTGCCGCATTGTTTGAAGTGACACACCGTGGTAGGGTGCAAGGCCAAGGGAGCAGTCTTGTGACAAATCGAAAATCCACGGAGAAATCAATGAAAAAGAAGACCGGAGTGTTCATGGCAGTGGCACTAATGTTGGCCTCCACCGTTCAGGGAGAAGAAAGGGAGAGCTGCAAACTGTGCGGCATGTATATCGATCTGTACCAGAAAACGAGCGCGATAATCACCACCTCAGGCGGTGCAGTGGAGAAGACCTGCGGCGGCGCCGATATGCTGCGTATGGTCACAGACGCCGGCGGTGCCGGCGCTTTCTCGTCCGTCATCGTCCACGACTGGGTGAGCGGCAAAGAGATTGCGGCAAAGGATGCCACCTATGTCATCGGCAGCAATCTGGTTCCGGACATGATTCCCAACATCATTGCCTTTGCCGATAAGAGTGAGGCAAAGGCCTTCCTGGCCGAGCATGGTGGCGCGGCCCTTACCTTTGACCAGGCCCTGCAGGCCATTTCACCCATGGGCATGACCATGCCCAATCGGGTAATGTCGGCGGTTCCCCAACCGAAGGGATCGAGTAACATCGGCGTTGGCTATATGGCCATGAAAATGGACAATCTGAAGATGGGCTCGGACGATGTGTCCGTCGCCCAATTCAAGGCAGCTACCCCGGCCACCGTGAAGATGATTCCGAAAAAGATGGAGTCTTCCGGGACCATGATGATGGCAAATTACGGCATCACCGATGAGGTGTCCCTGGCGGCCAAAATCGCCTATCTGGACAAGACTATGACCTCTGCAATAAGACTGAACGGCAAGGAAAAGGTCACCGAGAATGAGGGCATCTCCGACCTCGACCTCAAGCTGCGATATAACCTGTGGCGGGACGACTACTACAGTAAGTTCGTCACCCTGATGGGTAACGCCACCCTGCCGACCGGCGACTTTGATACCGCCTATGCCAATGCCACAACCAATATGCCGGGTCTGCAGACAGGTACGGGCAACGTCAACCTTGGCGGCGGATTGCTGGGCTCGGCCCGTTTCGGCGATTTCTGGGTACATGGTGAGCTCAGCTATCTGGTTAACACTGAAAACAGTGACAATTACGACTTCGGTGATGTCGCTAAAGTCGGGATGGCCTTGCATTACACCCCCAATTACGATGTGATGCTCGGCCTCGAACTTGATGCCACCGATACCGGCAAAAATGAATTCAACGGGGTGACCATGGAAAATAGCGGCGGACAAGCCGTCACCTTGACCGCTGTCGGCAGCTGGCGTTTCCTCTCCGCCTTCGGCGGAAATTTCACCATGAACGGCAGCTACGGTCGCCCCCTTTATCAGGACGTCAACTATTACGGGCTGGAGACCGATTATGCAGCCACAGGGATGCTGAATTATACGTACAGGTTCCAGTATTGACGATTGCGGCGCCTCGGTAACGGTGCCAAGCGATTTCTCAAGGCGCTCCTCTTCGGAGTGAGCGCTTCGCTAAAAGGTTGCCGGTCCAGGCAGCCTTAATCCGACTGGCTTCAGGCGTAAACCCGAATTTCAGCCCGATAAAGGAGAAGGTAGAGGGCAACCATGCAGGAGATGCCGGTGGAGAGGGCGACATTATCAGTCCATCCCCAGGAATCCATGGAATAAATTGGGTCAGAGTCAATTTAGATTTTGATACATGAGATTATAATTTGACTCTGACCCCATTTGCTCCGAGGAAGCAACGAAGTTCCCCTTGGTTCAGAGACTGAGGGAAAGTGCAGCTATTTCTTCTTGAAAATCCTGAAACCTGCCAAACCGACCAAACCCGAAGAAAAGAGAAGCATGGTGACTGGTTCCGGCACTGGCTCTGCCGATACCGGATTAATAGATAAGGTGACATTGGTCAAGGTGACTCCATATTGTAATCCAGCGGAAGGAGGATGTGTTACACCTCCTATGGCACGTTGATCCAACCCCAATTGCCACTGATTCCTGGATTGCCGGAGAATACAATTTCAATGCCCGGGTCACGATACTGTAATTTGTGTGCGCCAACACCCGTCCCGCTGACGACGTCATGACTATACTGTGATAAGAATATCTTCGTATATGTTTGGTCCGTACCGTTTATGAATACTTGCAGATTGGGGCTGAAATTATATAGCACGTCGTCAAAAATATCAAAGACCCCAGGAATATCTGTAGTGTAATGGGTTTCGATAATTGTGGACGCGGGATAGTAAGCGTGCATCACGGTGGAAGGATTGTCAAAAAGTCCTGATGCGGTAATGGTGTCACCCACATGGAATGAATTCTCCGCCAACTTGCCAGAAACCTCTGCGACCTCTGCGCTCCATTGTATCCTGAAAGTCGGATAAAGTATTTGGTGTCTACTCCCAAATACTCCAGAAACAGTCTGTCTCTGGCCACTGATTCGATGGACCATCGATAGCTGCCCATGACAGTTTGTACCTTTGTGGTTTCAATGCAGTCAAACCAATCCAGGATCTGGGTGAGAGAGCGTTGCGCAAGCCAGTTTTCCAGTTT
>JBBQVT010000078.1:0-18997 GCA_038211245.1 Desulfobulbales bacterium
GTTTTGCCCAATCGCCCGCCGACCTTCTGGGCGACTGTGCGGCCTGAATCGACCGAGCCGGTGAAGGAAACGAGGGGAATGCGCCGGTCACTGAGGAGTTTTTCACCGACGGTATTTCGGTCACCGATAAGGAGGGAAAAGACACCTTCCGGCAGGTCGTTTTGTTCGAGCACCCTGGCGATGATTTTTTGTACGGCAATGGCCGAAACGCAGGCCTTTGATGACGGTTTCCAGATGGTCACATCGCCGCAGATTGCGGCAATCATCGCATTCCAGCCCCAAACCGCCACCGGGAAATTAAAGGCAGTAATGATGGCCACGATACCAAGTGGATGATATTGCTCAAAAAGACGATGGTCTGGCCGCTCGGAAACCGACGTCATGCCGTAGAGCATCCGCGCCTGGCCGACGCAGTAATCGCAGATATCGATAACCTCCTGCACCTCGCCGAGGCCTTCCTGCAGGGGTTTGCCGGTTTCGTAAGAGATGAGGGTGCCGAGCGGCAGTTTGAAATCGCGCAGACGCAGGCCGATCTGGCGAACGATTTCGCCGCGCTTGGGGGCGGGCAGACCGCGCCAGAGTGGAAAGGCCACCTCCGCCTGCGCCACGACGTGCTCATAATCTGCGGAGGTAGCCTTGTGGATACCGGCAAAAACTTCCCCGTCTACTGGGGATATAGCAATAATCTTTTTTCTGCCCTTATGCGTCAGCCACTGGGTGCCGGTCGAGCTGCCGGACATGGTTTTTTCGAGGTAGAGCGCGTCGAGAAAGTTCATGCTGCCTCCGAGGAATGAGAAAAGTATCTGTTATTTTCTTTATATATCTCATGTACCGGATGCAGAGTCAAGACCCTGCAACCACTCAGCAGCAAGTGGCCGCCGGGGCACCTTAGAAACCTCTTCGCTCTCTTACGGCGCGGCCCTCCTCGTTTTTGCCGAGACGCGGGTATTTCAGGTAGGGGGCGATGATCTCGTTTTTGTTGCCCCCCGTTCCGTCATAGGTAATGGACACGACTGGAATTCCAGTGCATTGCTCAATCCTCCCCTTCATCGCCTCGGTTATCAGCGAGGCGCAGCAGAGGGCGGGACTGGCCTGGATCAGCAGCGATACATCCGGGTAGTGTTTCATAATGTAATGGATCTTCAGGATGTTGTCCATCGACTCCCCGGTGTTCTCAACGGAAATATTATACCTTCCAAGAATCTCCGCCGGGTCGTCGGTATAACTGTGTTCCGGTTCGGCGACTATTCGGCCGAGGATTTTCGCATAGTTTTTTTCCATGCTGCTCATGGCGGTCAGCAGCGCCTTGCCGGTGAGAAAATCCAGATACTTACCCTCGTTAAACCATTTGCGAAAATAGCTGCCGGCAATCATCTTGGCGAATTCGTTATAGGGCGTGGTGACCACCTCGCCGCCGTTTGCCTCAATGTAGCCGATAAGATCCTGGTTCATCACCCGGTTGTCGCGGGAGTAAAGATCGCCGAAAATCGCCACCTTAGGGCGAGGGCGACCGGCGATTTCGATCCACTCGAATTGTGCAACAATCTCGTTGAGCGCCTTTTCAATGGAGCGTTTACCTGTAAAGGCATCGGTGAGGACCTTGATGCTCTTCGCCAAGATTTTGTCGGTTCGGCCTTTTTCCGTTTCATAGGGGCGGATTTTGCACGCCACTTTCTGCAACATACCCCCAAGCATATAGGCAAAGTAGGCGTTTTTTGCGGCAAGAAGAGAGATGTCCGAGAAGGTGATATCACCCTGGTAAATGGCGACATGTTCCATGCCGCCGCCCTGCTCGATAAAAATCTGGCTGATATGATGGGGGTACATTCGGATATTGCAGCCCAGGTACGATTGGTTGAGCCAGAGGACACAATTGGCCGGATTGAGGCGGTTCTTTCGTATGAATACCATGCAGGACTCGGCAATGGCGTTCAAGGGGATGCATTGGCCCGAGTTATGGCGGAGGCTCTGGCGAATGGTCTGGTCGGTTTCTTCGAGGAGGTAGGCGTCATATCCCTCGCGCTTCAGGGTGGCGGTCAAGAGGCTGCAGGTAATATGGTCCCAATTGGGAAAGAGTAGGTGTTTTCCGGCAAGAGAACTTGCCGGTTGTGGGTTAAGGCCCAGGTAGCTGAGCGGCAGTGGCAGCGGCACGGACCGTTGTTGGCGATGGTTCTTAAAAGCCCGGATGGCGGCCTCTATCCGGGTTTCGTAACCGACACTCGAATCATGTTCATCAAGTGACAGGATGAGGTACGGCTTGCCGTGCCTTTCCATGATCTTTTTAAAATATTCAACCGCAAACGAGTCTGGCGAACATTTGAAGGAAGTCACATACACCGGATAAATACCTGGGCTTGCACCAATAATCACAGCTGCTTCAAGGATTTTGGCGGCATGTTCCCAGTGGATTTCATTGAGCAGGGGTTGCAGGGCGGGGAGATCCTCGTTGCTATAGCTGAGCATATCCTGGAAGTAGGTATCGATACCGAGCTTTCTGAAAATCCCTGGGATGTTACTGTTAAGCGATGGGGAGAGCAGGGTGTAGGGGCGACCGACAAAAACAACACTCATGTCGGCCTTTGTTTGCGCGGCTATTCGTGTCGTGTACAGGTCTTTCAGCTGTTGCCGGTATTCCTGGTCGAGTTCAATGGCGCGGTCATAGGCCGAGGCAACTTCGAAGTAATTCCACTGCCCCGGAGCAATGTTCTGCAGCATTCTGTAGAGCTGCATCTTGGTGTGAAACGGGGTGTACAGGTATTTGATAATCGGCCGGAGGAAGCGCCCTTCATCTTCCTCCTTCATGCCGGTGATCAGGGCGGGAAGGAACTGGGTGTAGTAACAGTACTGCCTGCGGCCACCCTTATACTTGTTTTCCAGATACATGGGGAGAAAGACGTAATCGGCGTGATCAAGGAGCCACCCGGCATGGCCGTGCATGGCGGCTATGGGGGCGCAGAACTCCGCCTGGCTCAGTTTTTTCCCCTCTTTTGCCGACTTATCGGAGGCCTCCGAGGACAGGGTAGTGATGCCCAGCAGGTCAAAAAATCTCTGCCAAAGGTGCATGTCTTCGACCATGTGGACGGCGGCGGGCAGGCCGATAACCAAACCACTTCTTTTAGGCGGAGCCTCCTTTGCCGGGTGGCGCAAGCGTTTTCTCTGCCGCAGGAGATCGAAGGCAGCTGTTTCCTTGGCGACATAGGCCTGGTCTTCATAATCACGGCCGCAGAGAAAACCGTAGGCAATCTTTCGGCCTTCCACTTCGGCGAGGCTGATCTTGCAATGGTTGGTGCAGAGATCACAGACAGTGTTGCTGAGGTGGATCGACTTTTGGTGCAGATCGATGCCGGTAAAGGTGGTGCCGGTTTGTTTTTCGTCGCGGAGAATGAGGGCGGTTCCCAGCGCGCCCATCAGGTGGCAGTATTTGGAAACGAGGATCGGTTTTTGTAATCGTTGCTCGAAGGCAGCCACTAAAGCCTTGTTGCGGGCGGTGGCGCCCTGGAAGAGAATCGTCGTACCGATATGTTTTTCCGTCGCTACCTTCTGCAGATAATTATCCCGCACCGAGTGCAGAGCCGCCGCTAAAACCTCATCAACTTTGTAACCTTCACTCAAGAGGTGCTTGATATCTCGTTCCATAAAGACGGTGCAACGGTCGCTGGTCAGCGGCGCACACGGTTTTTCCGCCCGCGCCGAGTAGCGGTTAACCGGGCAGCCCAGTTGCATGGCCTGTTCCTCGATAAAGGAGCCGGTGCCGGCGGCGCAGACGTTGTTCATGGTCGAGAAGGTCACGCGACCATTTTTCATGGTGGTGAATTTGGCGTCCTGGCCGCCGATCTCAATGATTGTGTCGACCTCGGGGTATAGTTGGTACGCCGCTCGGGCATGGGCGGTGATTTCATCGACAATAGTATCGGCACCAATCAGTTTGCCGATGAATTTTCGCCCGGAGCCGGTTGTGCCGCTTTGCTTGATGGCAAAACGAAGATCCTTGCGTCGCTCTATCTCGTCAATGGCAAAAAATATATCCTGTACGGCAGAGAGTGGCTGGCCGGCCGTTTTGGTGTAAAAACCGACAAGGACTTCGCCCTTTTCATGCATAAGCACGGCCTTGGTGCTGGTCGAACCGATATCGATGCCGAGATAGGCCTCGATGTTCTGTTTTTCCTTAAGATCCTGGTAGATATCGACCTCGACCTGTAAACCGTTTTCGCTTCGCCGGCTACGGTACTGCTCAAAACTTGTAAAATCGGGATACTGCGAGAGTTGCAGCTGCAAGGGTCGATGGAAATATTGCCGCGGCTGCACGGTGGAGTTACTGAATAACTCTTCAATATGCTTTAGATGCAGGGGTTTAATGTCGTCTTTTTTGGCGTTCAGCTCGGTGAAAAGCAGGAGACAGGCACCGAATGCGCCGTAGAGGTGGCCATTTTTAGGGAGAGTTAAAGCAGTTCCGGTGAGTTCGCTGATATGTTGGGCTACCGCCTGGTTTTTGGCGACTCCGCCGCAGAAGACGATTTCTCCAGGAAGGAGGTTGCCCTTGGCAAACAGGGTGTCGACAATATTTTTGGCAAGACCGTGGCAGAGGCCGTTGCTGATCTCGTCCAGTTGATATCCTTGCTGTTGGGCGTGGATCAAATCGGTCTTGGCAAAAACCGCGCAGCGTGAGGCAATTTGTGGACAATCGCCGCGACAATTGCAGGCTATTTCCGCCAGTTTTTCGCTGCCGGCAAGGTTCAGCCGACTGGCCTGTTGATCGAGAAAACTGCCGGTTCCTGCGGCACAGGAGGTGTTGGTGGTACTGCCAAGATAGTTGCCGATTGAGTCGAAGGTCGATAGGCTGAATTTTTCCCCACCGACGACAAGGAGTCCGCGCATTTTCGGATGGTATTTTTTAGCCGCGGTAATAAAGGCAATTTGATTGTTGTATCTGACCTGGGCACAGAGGGTAGAGGGTGTCGACGCAGTTGCCGCAAAATAACGGATATTCCGGTAATCAAGGTTCGCCATGAGCTGCTGGAGAGTATGGAAAATATCGCCATGGTGCTCGGCATACCCCTTCTCAAGAATCCGCCGATTGCCATCTATCAGGACAAAACCGGCGGTAACCGATCCGACATCAATTGCCAAAACACAATCATCTGTGGTCATTTTCTCTTTCCTTTCGTCTACCAATTTTACTTCCAACACCCGCTGGCGATGAAAAGCTGTTACAGTTTTTCCTTGATCTCCGCCCAGAAATATTCAATTCCTTGCTTCCACCCCTTGAGGTAATTATGGAGGTATTCAGAGTTGCTATACGTGCCCTGTTCCAGGAAGTGCTTCGAACCAAATATTTCGGTAAAATAATAGCCGAGGATTTCATCCTTGCCGGCATTCTGCAGATCGGTCCAGTGCAGGGCATACTTGAGGTGGTCATAATGGGCGGTTTTCGCCCATAGAATCCCGTCGTTTTTGCCGGTCTCCAGATAATTACCCTCAGATTGCATCTTTTCTTTCCGTAATCGTTCAATAATTTGGCCGAGATCGAGATCTTCTCTGATGCGTTTTTGAAAATCTTCCTTTCGCTGGATCGCTTCGCTTACCGCATCCTGGAACATCTTCGAGAGGTTGAACGATTCCCGCCATTTTTCCAGTTGTTCATGCAGCATATCGGGGATGCTGATTGTCACCTTTTTGGCCATAATTCGCTCCTTGGGTATTGATACGTACAAAATTTTCTAATACGTATACAATATTATTGTGTGTGTCAATCTCTAACCTTAGGGAGGCTCATCCTCACTCATGTGCAAAGAGAACAAGTATGAGAGGTGCCAGTAAGTTGGCGATCATAGTTTGGTGCTGCTACGGGGTGGTATATGTTGTTATGGAATTGTCTTGTTTGGCGAACCAACCAATGTTGGGCGGCTTCTAAGCCTTGCTCTTATACTTGCAGGCATTATTGTCAAAAGCCAGTCTCAGAGGCATCCGTGCCGTCATCGCCACTGGCATAGAAGAACTGACCGTGGACAAGGTCGGCATCAGCACCAACGGCACCGAGGAATAAAGGAGGAACAAGGTGCCAGGCGAGGAAAAATGATTCGCCGAGGGATACTTTAAGCGGCATTGAGCGCCGTCATCTCCCATGGATTTTTGGTTGCGCGAAGGGGAGAACACGTTTATCGATAAAAAATGGCCGGAGCAATTCGATTGAACAAATCGACCCAGCCATTTTATTATCTATCAATTGGATAATATTACTGTTCGTCAAAATCCAACTTGTAGTAATCGACAGCTTGTCTGGTGAGTTCAAGTGGACTTTTTGATTGCAGGAGGTATTCCGCACTGCAATCAGTGCAGGTGATAGAGTCGCCTACGGTGAAATAATATTCGATAGGGATATTTTTTAGACATACTTCACACTTATAGTACTTGATATGTTTATCCGTTTGTTTCCTGATTTTCCCCATAGTCATTGCCCTTGATAATCAGATGGTTTTTTATCGCCAATCCCGAAAACTGGAGAAGTCTCTTCACGAAAAATTCTGCACAGAAAAGTATGCAACTAAGTATTTCTAAGAGATTAGCCTCAAATAGACATACTATTGGTAATACTCATCTTTGATCAAGTCAATGAGAAACATCAGCATCAACGATGCAACCTGGTGCAGGAGGGAATGCGCATTTGGCAGCAAAGGGTGGAGAGGGTTTGTGCTTTTGGGTGTCCTGACTCAGGGTCAGCTGCCTTCGTTATCGATCTCAGGAGCGTGGAAGTACTTGAAGATTGTCGACGCAAGCTCTGGGCCAATTCCCTTGACCTCCATAAATTCCGGGAGAGTTGCCGTTTTCAGGCGTTTCAGACTGCCCATGTGGCGAAGCAGTTCTTGTTTTTTGGTGGTGCCGATGCCGGGAATGTTGTCGAGAGCCGAGGCCAGGGTGGCTTTGTTGCGGAGTTTGCGGTGAAAGGTGATGCCGTAGCGGTGTGATTCATCGCGGATCCGCATGAGAAAGAGAAGAACAGGATTGTGCGCGGGCAGGAGGATGGGGTTTTTTCTGCCCGGCTTATAGATTTTTTCACCTTCGTCCTGGCGTTCCTTGGCGATGCCGAGCCAGTCAATACTCTCAGTAATGCCTAATTCGCCGGCGACGGCCAGGGCCATGCCCAGCTGGCCCTTCCCCCCGTCGACGACAAAGAGATCGGGCAGGTTTTGTTCCTCCATACCTCGACGTAAGCGCCTTTCCAGGACTTCCCGCATCATCGCATAGTCGTTCGGACCTTCGACTGTTTTAATTTTGTAATGGCGGAAATTTGCTTTGTCCGGTTCGCCCAGAGAAAAACATACCAGTGATCCAATAGCCTGTTTGCCACTGATATTGGAGATATCGAGGCATTCGATGCGTACCGGCAGACGGGCCAGGTGCAGGGTTTGCTGCAGACTTTCTCCGAGGTTATCCCAGGAACGGCTCTTTTGTTGTTTTTCTTCGAAGGCCTGCAGGGCATTGGTGGTGGCCATAGCGACGAGTTGCTGGGAGTCGCCCCGTTGCGGGATTTTTACCTGAATCCGCATCCCGGCGTTGTCGCCAAGATGTTCTTCAAGCAGCTGCAAATCGGTCGGTGCAAAAGGCAGGAGGATTTCTCCCGGGATGAGGGTGTCGCTATGGTAAAACTGGCCGAGTACCTGGGACAGGATCGAGGCGTCGTCGCCGTACGGATCGGCAAGAAAAAATGTTCGGCTGCCGTTGATCAGGCCGTTTCTGATAAAGAGAATGGCGAGCATCACCGCCGCGTCTTTTCTGGCAAAGCCGAAGACATCCTGATCTTTGTTGTGGCTGGCGGCAATGACTTGTTTTTCAAGGGTCCTGGATAGGGCGGCAATCTGGTCCCTGAGAACCGCTGCCCCCTCAAAGTCCAGGTTTTCTGAGGCGGCCAGCATCTGTTTTTCAAGGGTACCGATCAGGTCGCGGTTGCGTCCTTCGAGGAGCATGAGGATTTTACCTACGTGTTCCAGGTACAGGACGCGGTCGGCGCCACCGGCGCATGGAGCAAGACACCTGTCGATCTGTCGGTTGAGGCAGGGGCGGGGTCTTGGTTGTATTTCACTTCCTTTGCAGTTGCGGAGCGGAAACAGGGCGGCAATAAGACGCAGTGTGGCCCACATACTGCCGACCGACGAATAGGGACCGAAGTAGCGGGCCTTGTCACGGGTCTTGCGCCGCACCATGAAGACCCGTGGCCAATTTTCTTGCACTGTGACTTTGATATAGGGATAATTTTTGTCATCGCGCAGGATGATATTGTACTTCGGTTTGTATTTCTTGATAAAGGAGGCTTCGAGGATCAGCGCCTCTTTTTCGGTATTGGTGATAATGGTCTCGACCTTGCGAACGCGGTCGAGCATCACTGCTGTCTTGCTGTGTGTAGTCCCGGAATAATGGGCATAGGAAGACAGGCGCTTGAAGAGATCCTTGGCCTTACCGACGTAGAGAACCGTCGATTTGCCGTCCTGCATCAGGTAAACGCCCGGGGAATGCGGGGCTGAGGAGAGTGCTGTTTCTGGAAACATGTTTTGCAGATGAATGAATGTTAATAAAAAGAGTTTCGCAAGACACCATAGAGCATCTTGGCAGAGTCGTCATCACCGATGTTTGGAAAAGACAACAGCCGTTTACTTTTGCATCCGACTCGGGTATCATCGCTTGCGTTGTACAATCATATCTGCCGGGTGCCGCCGCCTGCAAAGCGCGGTGGTGAAAAGGGAATACGGTGCAAATCCGTAACGTTGGGCCAGCGCTGTAAGCGGGGACGATGACTGCTTGTTGACCACTGTTCCAGTTGCTTTGGAACGGGAAGGTGCAGTTGGAGGGTGAGCCGCAAGTCAGAAGACCTGCCGGGGAGAAAAAGACTTTCTTGTCCATATAAGTCCGTGTCGCGGAATACACCGCGGCACGGACTTTTTTATTGCCCACCCGACAGGAATTATCAGCGTGGAGGAACGGAAAAATGAAGACCCAGCTTGAGTTGGCAAAGGAAGGAACCGTCACCAGTGTTATGGCCGAGGTGGCAAAAGATGAAGGCTATTCGGCGGAGGAGATACGACGCGGCGTCGCTGCCGGTCATATCGTCATTCCCTGTAATCCGGTGCGGCCGACCCAGAAGGTGTGCGGCATCGGTAAGGGCTTACGAACCAAGGTGAATGCCTCCATCGGCACCTCCTCGGACATCTCCGATGTCGCTCTGGAGATCCGCAAGGCGAGGATTGCCGAGACGGAAAAAGCGGATACCTTGATGGAGTTGTCGACCGGAGGCGACCTTGATGCCATCCGCCGGGCGGTTCTTGAACACTGCTCGCTGCCTGTTGGTAATGTGCCGCTGTATCAGGCATTTGCCGAGGCCGGCAGAAAATATCATAATCCCAATAAGCTTGATCCGGAATATCTCTTTGAGCTGATTGAGCGCCAGTTGGCCGACGGGCTCTCCTTTATGGCCATCCATTGCGGCATCAACCGTTTTTCCGTCGAGCGCCTGCGCAAGCAAGGGTTTCGCTATGGCGGCCTGGTTTCAAAGGGCGGAACCTTCATGGTCTCATGGATGGAATACAACAATTGTGAAAATCCACTCTATGAGCAGTTCGACCGGGTCTGCGCCCTCATGAAAAAATATGACGCGGTGCTCTCTTTGGGCAACGGCATCCGAGCCGGGGCCATCCACGATAGCCATGACCGGGCACAGATGGCCGAGATGATCATCAACTGTGAACTGGCAGAACTCGGTCGGGACATGGGCTGCCAGATGATGGTCGAGGGTCCCGGGCATGTGCCGCTCGACGAGATTGCCGGCAATATCATGCTGCAAAAAAGGATGAGCGGCGGGGCGCCCTATTATGTGCTGGGGCCGCTGCCCGCCGATTCGGGGGCCGGATACGACCACATCACCGCAGCCATTGGTGCGGCCCAGTCGGCCTGGCACGGGGCGGATCTTATCTGCTACATCACCCCGGCTGAGCACCTGGCACTGCCCAATGAAGATGACGTACGGGAAGGGGTCAGGGCCACTCGACTGGCCGCCCGGATCGGCGATATTGCCAAATATCCCGAGCGCCGGGAGTTGGAAAAGCAGTGTGCCTTAGCCCGCCGTGACAGTGATTTCGCCGAGTATTTCCGGCTGTCGATGTTTCCGGAAAAGATGCGTGCGGTGCGCGACAGCCGAAAGCCGGAAAACGAGGCCACCTGCACCATGTGCGGCGATTTCTGCGCCATGGAACGGGGCTTTGCTCTTTTCAAGGATGATATCAGCGGCGACAAGTGCCGTCATGAAAAACAAGGGCAGGCGAAAATGTGATTGCCTCCTAGCCTAACCCCGATACACGGTAAAAGACGCTTATCAAAGCGACAGGTAAGCCGTTGTCCGGAAATAACTTGGCTAATGTAGTCGTGGAAACGGCATAAGGATCCGTAGCGAAATAATGAAAATGAACATGTTGTTTCGTGACGGCTCCTAATTGTTCTCATGGCCCAAAGCGGCGGCAAACAGCGTCCGGGTATATTCCTGCACAGGAAAGTTAAAAATCTCCTGTGCCGGGCCAGCCTCGATGATTTTGCCATGCTGCATGACCGCAATGTAGTCGGCAATGGCCCGCACCACCCGCAGGTCGTGGGAGATAAACATGTAGGCCATAGCATATTTTTTCTGCAATTCGACGAGCAGGGCGATAATCTGTCCCTGGATGGTCACATCGAGGGCCGAGGTCGGTTCATCGAGGATAAGCAGTTTCGGTCGTAGTACGATGGCCCTGGCAATGGCGATGCGCTGCCGCTGGCCGCCGGAAAATTCGTGGGGATAGCGAAAGGCCATCTCCTCCTCCAGGCCCACCTCCCGGAGCGTATCGACAACCAGCTGGTAACGCTCTTCCCTGGTGGTGTGTGGGCTATGCACCAGCAAGCCTTCTTCGACGATCTCTTGAACGGTGAAGCGCGGCGAGAGGGATGAGAATGGGTCCTGGAAAACGATTTGGATATCGCTGCGCAGCGGTCGAAGACGGTTATTGGACCAGGGCTGAATATCCTGGCCGTGAAAGATGATTGCCCCGGTGCTGTGGACGAGTTTTAAGATGGCCATACCCAGGGTGGTTTTCCCCGAGCCCGATTCCCCGACAATGCCCCAGGTAGTGCCCCGGCATACCTCCAGGTCCACATCATCGACGGCCTTAATAGTCGTTTTCCGCCGTTTGAAGGGACGTTCCCAGCCGCCGTACAGGTGGAAGTGGCAGGATAGATTTTCGACGGCAAGGAGCACCGGTCCCGGGGCGGAGGCGATCCTGCCGTTTTCCGGAATAGCCGACATCAGGCACCGGGTATAAGGGTGGGAAGGGCTGGTGAAAATCTCGCTTGTTCTGCCACTTTCAACAATCCTGCCATGCTGCATGATGGAGATGGTCGAAGCATGCCGGCGGACCATCTCCAGGTCGTGGGTGATGAGCAGCACGGCCATGCCGTATTCTTCCTGGATATCTTTGATAAGTGCCAGGATCTGCGCCTGAATGGTGACATCAAGGGCGGTGGTCGGTTCATCGGCGATCAACAGGGAGGGGCGGCAGGCAAGAGCCATGGCGATCATCACCCGCTGCCGCTGGCCGCCGGAAAGCTGGTGTGGATAGGTGTGCATGCGACCGGCCGGGTCGTCTATACCGGTCCGTTGCAGGAGACGGATGGCCTCGATTTCGGCCTCTTTTTTATTCATGCCGAGATGGAGGCGGAGCGGCTCCATGAGCTGGTTGCCGATGCTATACACCGGATTCAACGAAGTCATCGGTTCCTGAAAGATCATAGCAATCCGGTTGCCGCGAATTTTCCGGATTTCATCGGGAGAGAGACTGAGCAGGTTGCGATCCTCGAAACGAATTTCCCCCTCCAGCCGGATATCGCAGCTGTCTTCCAACAGGCGGAGAATGGAAAGGGCGGTAATCGATTTCCCCGAGCCGGATTCTCCGACCAGAGCCGCGGTTTCACCCTTTTCCAAGGTCAACGAGACATCAAAGAGCACCTGATTGTGCACAGGTTTGTTGTCATCGTCAAAGCTGTTAAACCAGAGATTGAGGTGGTCTATTTCAAGAAACATTGCAACACGGAGGCCCTTTTATGCCATGTTTCCCAGGCGAAGAATACCGGCAATTTCATGGTTGGCGATTTTGTCCATCTCTTTAAACGACGTGGTCATGCCGATATCGTATTTGCCGTTGTCAAATGCCTCCACCCGCACCACCGTGCCGATCAGAATTACCGGGGCGCCATCATTTACCGGAACCTTCACCTTGATCAGTGCGCCGAGAGGCAAGGGCGCATTATTCTCAAAGAGTATCCCGCCGATACAGATGTCCTTGCTTGTGCCGGTAAAGGTCGCGGAATTATTAAAGTCAAGCTCTTTGGCTAAAACCGGTTGGTGGATTTTGATCCGGAGATATCTCCTTTTTTCTTCTTTAAAGAGAGCGATGGTGTTTTTTCCCGCACCCTTGGCCAGATATACGGCGCTGTCGGCCATCTGCAGTAATTGCTTGGGATCTTCGGAATTGAAGGGGAAGGAGGCGATGCCGCCGCTGATGGTAAGGTTGATGGTGTGGTCGCGGTAAGAGATTTCCAGCATCTCTACCTGTTTTCTCAGCCGTTCGGCAAAAATCAAGGCACTGACGTTGTCGGTATGGGTCATGAGGAGGACGAATTCCTCGCCGCCGAAGCGGGCGGCGATATCGCTGTCACGTTTCTCTCTCAGAATGACGGCGGCTATTTCCTGCAGGGCCGCATCGCCCGCCAGATGGCCGTAGGTGTCATTTACCTCTTTGAAATTGTCTATGTCGAGAAAAAGTAGAGTAAAATCTTCTTTATATCTCTTAGCCAATGCCACTTGCTGGTTGAATGCCTCATCAAAATAGGGGCGATTAAAGAGACCGGTCAGTTTATCATTAATTGTTTCGTGAATGACGGTTTCATACAGGCTGACCTCAATCAAGCGTGGATGACTGAGAAAGCGGGTGGCAGATTGCAGGTAATCGCAGAGGGCCGTGGTGATGTCGACATTCCTGCCGAGAATCTCGGAGAGTTTTTGTCGATGCATCTGGGTTTTTTCCCAGTGTAAGGCACATTTTTCCGGCGCTATGTCAATTCCGGCAAGGAGTCTGAAAACCGTCAGCAAGACCTCAACGCCAGTGGTTGTATACAGTTTGTTGACTTTTTTAATGAAGGAATCGTCGTTTTTCGATTCCAGCATATACCTCATTAAGATTTTTTGCAGTGTCGGATCCATGCGTTCCTCGAGTTTGAATGAGTCGCGTTTCACGGAACTAGGTGAATGTCGCCAAGATAAATGGCTAAGGTAACATGCTGGTGGAGCGTAGTGCAATGCAATTGTGCGTTGTTGTCCAGGCAACACCCGGCCCTCGGCGCATTTTTTGCCAAAAGGCTCGGGCATCGGAGAGAAACCGCACAAGGTCTGCTCGTTCGCGATCTTTACTGTGCATACATGATCTTACCGCAATCGCGCAGGTTGTAGCCGCCAAGGGCGAGGATTGCCGTGTGGAAGGCCTGGTCACCGGCGATCAGATCGAGAATGGCGGCAATTTTCGGGTCATCGACATGCTGTCCCGGCACGATGAGATCGTAGCGTTCTTCAGCGATCGGCACAAAATCAAGATCAAGGGCATTGGCGGCCGCCCGGATGCCCATGCCGGTATCGACGCTGCCGCTGGCCACAGCAGCGGCAACACTCATGTGGGTGTATTCTTCATGGTTGTACCCGTAGATTTCCGTCGGTTCTATTCCTTCGTCCCGTAAAACCTTATCGGTCAGGAGCCGGGTGCCGGCACCGTTCTGGCGGTTGATAAAGCTGTGTTTTCCTTTGGCAATATCCCTAAAGTTGCGGATGTTTTTCGGATTGCCCTTGGCAACTATCAGGCCCTGTTCACGGTAGCAGAGGTTGATAAGTTGCAGCCGCAGCCCGGTCAGAAAACGTTTGATGTAGCTGACATTGTATTCACCGCTTGCCTCGTCGAGCAGGTGGCTACCGGCCATATGTGCCTCGCCGCGGCGTATCGCCATGATGCCGCCCATCGAGCCGACATGGGCGGAAGAGATGCGGACAATCGGCCGGCGTTTATGCAGGTGATTGGCCAGCAGGTCGAGGATGTTGTCATGGCTGCCGATAATAACCGCTGTTGCATCCACCTCGCTTTGCGACCGGAGGAGTTCGATCCGCACCTTCTCCCCGGCACCAATCCCTTCACTGCCGGCCGGAATGGTGAGCAGGCCGTCGGCCCGGACCAGAGACATGACAGCCCCGGCACCTTTGCCGGAGGGGGTGGCCATAAGACTTTCACCAACCCGGCCAAGGGTAATGCGTACAAACTGGTCAACGCCCATCGGCGAGTGCATCGGCCGGGAAAGTGTCGCCTCGACGTAGTGCGATTCCGGTTCTCCTTGGCCTAGAAAAGATGAAATCATTTCCCGGACAAAGAGCCGCATGGTGAGAAGGGCGGATACCGGGTAACCGGGCAGGCCGATAACCGGAGTGTCGCCGATCATCGCCAGAATGACCGGTTTGCCGGGTTTGATGGCGACGCCGTGAATTACCACCTCGCCCACCTCGGCGAGCACCTTGGCACTGAAATCGTGGGTGCCGGCGGAGGCCCCGGCGTTAAGAACGACAATATCATTGGCGGCAGCTGCTTCGAGCAGGGCCTTTTTTAATAACTCCGGATCATCGACCACCGGCAAGCTGCGACTGGCAATGGCGCCCCATTCCTGCAGATAGCCGGCGAGGATGCGCGAGTTGAATTCGATGATTTGTCCGGGTCGCGGTGAACAGTCCGGTTCGATGAGTTCGCTGCCGGTGGGGATGACGTGGGCCTTCGGCGGACACTGCACGAGGATGTTTGTCACTCCGGTGGCGAGCATGGCGCCCTGGTCGATGGCGCGTATCGTATGGCCTTCCGGTAGAATGAGTTCGGTCGCCACGATATCCTCGCCAATGGTCCGGATATGCTGCCAGGGGGTGGCGGGGATATGCAGCTCAACTTCGTCGTCGCTGAGAAAGTGAACGTCTTCGATCATTACCACCGCATTACACCCCTCGGGGATGGCATTGCCGGTATTGACCGGCGCAAAGCGATCATCTTTCAGGCGTATCGGTTTGGCCTCGCCGGCACCTGCGAGATCAAGAAAATGTACGGCAATGCCGTCCATGGCCGCAGCGTTATAGGAAGGAGAGGAGCGCAAGGCAAAGACCGGTTCGGCGGTAATGCGGCCGAGGCTATCGTCGACACGAATCCTTTCCGTGGGTTGTCGCGAAAAAAAGCCATGGCGGGTCAAGGCTGCACGCCACAGGTTTTTGGCTTCGGCAAGGGGTTTGTTGCTGATATAGATGTTTCGCTGGTTCATGTGTAAAGATATACCTTTATGGTTGTATTTTCGGTCACTCCCTGGCTGTCTTCGTCGATAAGGAAATAGCCGTCGGCACGAGAAAGGGTTGAAATCGATCCTGATTTTCCGAGAATCGGCGCACCATTCCAGGCGCCGTCTTCTTCAAAGAGTTTTACCCGCACCACGTCGCGCCGACTGGGGGCCGAATTGATGTTGCGGCTCAACCTCGCCATGACCCAGGGGATGGGCAGCTCCGGGTTTTTGAGTTCCCCGGAGAGGCTTTGCATTGCCGGGCGAACAAAAAAATCAAAGCAGACCATGGCCGAGACCGGATGTCCGGGCAGACCGAAGATCGGGGTGCTGTTGCTCATGCCGATCAGCACCGGTTTTCCCGGCTTGAGGGTGACCCCGTGGACAAGAATGCCGGGTGGGCCGAGAGCCTCGATGACCTGTTCGCCGAGATCGCGCACCCCGACGGAACTGCCCCCGGAAAAGAGGACGATGTCGTTTTCCACGGCCGCTTGTTGCAAGGCCGGGAGAAAAATTTCCAACCGGTCGGAAACCACCGGGTAGTCGGTATATATGCCGCCGGCGCGCAGAACCTGACCGGCCAGGGCCAGGGAATTGATATTGCGAATCTGTCCCGGTCCGGGAACTTCGGTGTGGGCGATGATTTCGTCACCGGTTGCAAGAATGCCAACCCTGACTCTTTTTCGCACCGTCACTTCGCCGATGCCGAGTCCGGCCAATAAACCGATATCCTGCGGACGGAGGAGCCTTCCGGCGGGCAGCGCCTCCTCGCCGAGGCCAATATCTTCGCCCTTGGCAATAATATTAGTCCCGGAGCCGACACTCTTGACAATTTCGATCAAGGTGTTATCGACGGGGACACTCTGTTCCAGCATAACCACCCCGTCGGCGCCGAACGGCAGGAGCCCGCCGGTGGGAATCTTGTAACAGCAACCTTGTTGTACCTCGCCCTGCGGCGCCTCGCCCATCTTCACCTCGCCGGTGATATTGAGGTAGCAGGGCATGGACTGACTGGCGCCAAAGGTGTCGGCGGCGCGCACGGCAAACCCGTCCATGGTCGAACGGGCCTCAGTCGGCAGATTTACCGGCGAGATGACCGGTTCGGCGAGAACCCGGTCAAAGGCCTCCGTCAGGGCAATGTTCTCTATGGCGACCTTGATCCCTGCCAGATGGCCAAGGAGGATATCCTGAGCCTGCTGCACCGAGATCAAAGCGCTGCGGCCCAGCATATCCTTGGTGTTGTTAGTTTTATCCATTGGTGCTTGCACTTTCATCCTGTATCTTCAGATCAATCGTAGTCGCCTGGGCAAGATCATCAATGGCAGTGCCGTTATGGAAAATTGTCTGCCCTGCATCGGCCGGAAATTCGGCGGTAAAACCCGGCAAAGCGCTGAGGAATTGACCACGGCTGGTAGCGGCAGGCGTCATTATTTCTATGCCGGACTGTAAAACAGTGGTAAATAAAGGCAGCTTTTCCTGTGCGACTGTCAGCACCGGATGCGAAAAAGATTGTTGATCGTCCATGCGGAAGGTTTTACACTGGAGCCGTTGACAAACGAGAATGGAAAAGTCACGGGGCCGATGCGAATGACATCATGTATTGGTCACTGTATACCAATATTATTTGATTTTGAGAAAAGAAAACATTTCCGCTCGGTCATATACTTTTCTATAAGGACAAAAAAATGACAACGCACACACTCAGGCCTCTCGTCGGCTACACAGCCTTTGCCGGACCGGTGGTCACTATCATTATGGATGGCGTGGGCATCGGCGCCCGGGATGAAAGTGACGGAGTATTCATCGCCAATACCCCGGTTCTTGACGAACTTTTTCAAGAGCCGCTGATGCTTCGGCTCAAGGCGCACGGCACGGCGGTGGGTTTGCCTTCCGATGGTGATATGGGTAATTCCGAGGTCGGGCACAATGCACTTGGGTCCGGCAGGGTGTTTGCACAAGGGGCACAATTGGTCAACGAGGCCCTGGCGTCCGGACGAATCTTCGCCGGAGATGCCTGGCGTGAGTTGCAAAAATGCAGCCGGAGCGGAGGCACCATCCATTTTATCGGCCTTCTTTCCGACGGCAATGTCCATAGCCATATACACCAGCTCAACGCCCTCCTTGATCGCTGTGTGGTGGAAGATTTCCCCAAAGTTAGGGTACATACTCTCCTGGATGGCCGGGATGTCGACCAGAAAAGTGCCCTGCGTTATTTAGAACCTTTGGAGGATAAACTTGCCAACTGTTCCGTTGCCGGTCGCGATTACCGTATAGCCTCCGGCGGCGGGAGGATGGTCACCACCATGGACCGTTATAACGCCAATTGGGCGGTTGTGGCAAACGGCTGGAAGGCGCATGTCCTGGGGCAAGGCAGGACTTTCGCCTCGGCCTCGCAGGCGGTGCGGACATTCTACGCTGAAGATGCGGAAATGACTGATCAATATATGGACTCTTTGGTGGTAGCTGACGCGGCCGGACCGGTCGGCACCATACAAGATGGCGACGGGGTAGTGTTCTTCAACTTCCGTGGCGATCGAGCGATTGAGATCTCCAAGGCCTTTGAGGACGTCGATTTCCATGGGTTTGACCGGGTGCGACGGCCGAAGGTTTTCTTTGCCGGCATGATGCAGTACGACGGCGACGCCCTGATCCCGAAAAACTATCTGGTCGAACCTCCGGTAATCGAGCATACCCTCAGCCAGTATCTGTGCGCCGCGCAGGTGACCGCCTATGCCATCTCCGAAACTCAGAAGTTTGGCCATGTCACTTATTTTTGGAATGGCAATAGGTCCGGATACATTGATAAACATCTGGAAACCTATGAGGAAATACCCTCGGACAAGGTGAAGTTTGATGAGAGACCATGGATGAAGGCAGGCGAAATCACCGACAAGGTCATTGCCGCCATAGAAAGCGGCCGGCACAAATTTATCCGCCTCAACTTTCCGAACGGCGATATGGTCGGCCATACCGGGGTGGTACCGGCGGTGAAGATCGCCGTTGAGGTTGTCGATCTTTGCCTAAAGCGGATTCTCCACGCCGTCAAAAAGGCCGGAGGCCTTGCGGTTATCACCGCCGATCACGGCAATGCCGATTGCATGTGGACAAAAAAGAACGGGAAGATCACCCCGATGGTTGCCCATACCCTCAACCCGGTGCCGTTTATCATTAAGGATTATAGCCAGGCAAACCATTTCAGACTGACAGGGGTGGACCAGCCGGGGTTGGCAAATGTCGCGGCAACCCTTTGCCTTGTGCTCGGTTTCGAGCCACCCAAAGAATATGAGCCGGCGCTAGTGGCGCTGGTTTGATAACCCCCAGCATAGGATGACATGACAGAATATATCAGCAGATCTGCACAAAAAAGACGGTTCAAAGACGAAGAGGGTGTGGCGGAAGAGCTTGCCCTTCTTACCGACAAGGACCTGAAACTCCTCCCCGCGAGCCAGGGAGTCAAGGATGAAATCATCCGCTGCCGGACAGTGAAAGGCGGGGCGAGAAAGCGCCAGGTGAAATACCTTGCCAAGGTTATGCGGGAGGATCCGGTTGAGGAGATTCTTGCTTTTCTCGCCGACCGCAAGGGTTC
>JBBQVT010000079.1:0-18501 GCA_038211245.1 Desulfobulbales bacterium
GACTTTTCCACCGACAACATAATGGCGAAATCGGCGGCTTGCCTGAAGAAATCTCCGGCAACGGGACAAGCCCCCCCTAACAAACTGTGCGTTTTGTGCACAATAATTCCACACCCTGCGCAAAATCGGTAATAGGGCTCCGACACCAAAGAAATTGCCCTTGCACCACTACCACAAAAGTGTTAAATTTTGCCATTTCCAGGACGGAGGTACTGTTTGCACAACTGTACCCTTGCGTGTGCCACAATTATTGAAGCACTCTTTGCACAATGCCAACAACTCAACTTTTCAGCCGTTTACCGCGCATCCTGAATGGGCTTTTCAGCAATACCAAAACCGGTTGGCTTTATTTTTTCTCTCTTTTAATTCACTTCTTCGGCATCACCCATGTCGAAGCAACCGCGCCTTGGCGCACATCTGTTGTCACACAGCAATAGGAGGTTGATATGGCAGACATAGTAACGAAGGCGTTGGAACCGCGGCTTGATCGGCGCGGCTTCCTCAAGGGATGCACGGTGGCGGCAGCCGCATTAGGGCTGTCCGAGGCGATGATCCCGAAACTCGTCGAGGCGGCGGCAACCGCCGAACGACCACGGGTTGTCTGGCTCCATTTCCAGGAATGTACGGGCTGCACCGAGAGTCTGCTTCGTTCCTCCCATCCGGATCTGGCTCGACTGCTTCTCGATATAATATCCCTTGATTATCACGAGACGATCATGGCTGCCGCCGGTCATCAGGCTGAACAGAACCTCCAAGACACCGTCGACAAGCATCCGTTTATTCTGGTCGTCGAGGGCGGCATCCCCACCAAGGACGGCGGAATTTACTGCAAGATCGCCGGCAAGACCGCCATGGATATCCTCGCCAAAGTGGCGCCCAAGGCTTCGGCAATCATTGCCATCGGCACCTGTGCCACCTTCGGCGGAGTTCAGGCCGCGGCGCCCAACCCGACGGGATCCGTCGGAGTTCAGGATCTGGTAAGCGGCAAACCGATCGTCAACATCCCCGGTTGTCCGCCGAACCCGGTGACCTTCCTCGGCACCATTCTCCACTATCTGACCTTCAAGAGACTGCCCGCCCTCGACAGTCTGAACCGTCCGCTCTTTGCCTACGGACGAAGAATTCACGACCATTGCGAACGTCGTGCCCATTTCGATGAAGGCCGTTTTGTCGAGCAGTTCGGGGATCAAGCCCATAAGCTTGGCTACTGTCTGTACAAAGTCGGCTGCAAAGGTCCCGAGACCTTTTCCAACTGTCCGGCGGTACGCTTCAACGACGTCGACGTCTGGCCGGTAAGTGTCGGCCATGGCTGTATCGGCTGTACCGAACCAAATTTCTGGGATACCATGACACCCTTCTACGAGAGACTGCCAATGGTAAAAATCCCTGCCAGCGGCATCGTCGATAGTGCCGACAAGGTTGGCAAGACTATTCTCGGCGTGACTGCAGCCGCGGTCGGAATCCATGCCGTGGTAGGAATCGGCAAACGGCTGATCAAAGGCAAAAGCGACAACGAGTAAGAGCTGCGGCTGTTCTTTGCCTGGATCAATGACTTGTACTTGATAAAATTTTTACCGGCGCCTGGAAAATACTCATTTTCCCCTACCTGGTAGTCACTTTTTGGAGGTTTCACACATGGCTCAGCGAATCACCATTGATCCGATAACCCGGATCGAGGGTCACTTACGAGTAGATATCGAAGTAGACGGAGGCAAGGTCACCAAGGCATGGTCCTCCGGCCAGATGTACCGCGGTCTTGAGAACATTCTTAAAGGCCGTGACCCCCGCGATGCGTGGGCTTTTGTCCAGCGTATCTGCGGTGTTTGCACCACGGTTCACGCCCTTGCGTCCGTTCGGGCCGTTGAAAATGCTCTGGGCATTGTTATCCCCCAGAACGCCCAGCTCATCCGAAACATGGTGCAGTCAATCCATTGTCTGCATGACCATATTGTCCATTTTTACGCCCTTTCTGCCCTTGACTGGGTTGATGTAGTCTCAGCTCTCAGTGCCGATCCGGTTGCCACCGCCAAACTTGCCGACAGCCTTTCCGACTGGCCTGGCAACAGCCCCAAGCGTTTTGCTGCTGTGAAAGAGAAGTTGAAGACACTAGTTGCCAGCGGCCAGCTTGGCCCCTTTGCCAATGCCTACTGGGGTCATCCAGCCATGAAACTGCCACCGGAGGCCAACCTCATGGCGGTTTCTCATTATTTGGAAGCCCTTGATTATCAAAGAAAAGCCACCCAGGCCTTGGCCATTCTCGGCGGCAAGAACCCACATGTCCAGAACCTCACCGTCGGCGGTGTCACCACCAACGTTAATCCCGACAACCAAACCGCCGTCACCATGGAACGGCTCTACTTCATCAAGCAGCTCGTTGAGGAAGTACAGTCCTTCATTAAGATGGTGTATATGGTCGACGTTGTTGCCGTCGGTGCTCTCTATGCAGCCTGGATTCCTTACGGCGCAGGTGTTACCAATTACCTGGCCGCACCCGACATGTTCCTTAATAGAGAAGGCACTAAAGCAGATCTGCCGGGTGGAACCGTATTCGGCGGGGATTTAAAAACCATTAAAAAGATCGACATTCATGCCGATCCATATTTTAAAGAAAACGTTCAAGAATCAATCGCCAAAGCCTGGTACGACGGCAACTGGTCGAAACATCCTTGGGAGTCTACAACCGATCCGAAATACACCGATTTCCAGGACGATGGCAAATACACCTGGTTGAAAGCACCTCGCTTCCAAGGCAAACCGATGCAGGTTGGGCCGCTGGCACAAATGGTTGTAGGTTATGCCCAAGGCCATGAGCTGACCGTCAAGAGTGTCAACGATTTCCTCGGTCGAGTCAGTGCAGTCGCCGGTGCCAAAGTTGGTCCGGAAGCCCTGCATGGTACTATCGGACGTCACGCTGCCCGCGCCGTGCGTGCCGGCATGATGGCCGATCTCTGCCTCAAACATTGGGACCTCTTGGTCAACAATATTGCTTCCGGGGATCTGGAAATCTTCACTCCTTGGTCATATCCGAAGGGTGAGCAGCGTGGAGTCGGTGTCCATGAGGCGCCTCGCGGCCTGCTGTCACACTGGATCGTTATCGAAAACGGCAAGATAAAGAATTACCAGTGTGTTGTTCCTTCCACCTGGAACGCCGGTCCCCGGGATGAAAAAGGCCAGCTCGGCCCCTACGAAGCATCACTTGTCGGCAATCCGATAGCTGATCCGGAAAAACCCCTGGAGGTTCTTCGTACTATCCATTCGTTCGATCCCTGTATAGCCTGTGCCGTACATATGCTCGATCCGGAAGGGAAAGAAGTAGTGAAAGTGAAAGTAATGTAAACTCGCTTCACAAACACTTAAAAACTTTTCTTTCCGGCTCAAACCGCAGGAGGTACTAGAATGGCAACATACGAAAAACATCATTGCTGGAGCATACTGCTTCGGCTGTTTCACTGGATGTTTGCTCTGTCTATCGTGTTTCTGATAGTGACAGGGTTTTACATCAACAACCCATGGACGAATACCATGATTGAAGGAAGCGCAAGCTTCCCCATGGCAACCATGCGCTACATTCACTTTATTGCAGCGTATACCTTTTCCGCAGCGGTGGCGATCAGGCTGTTTCTCTACATCTTCGGCAACGCCCAAGAAAGAGTACTCGATATTCTGCCGGTTACCGGCAGAAATATCAACAACCTGTTCATGACCCTGTTGCAGTACAGCTATATCAGCGACAAACATGACTCGCGGCTCGGCCATAATATTCTCGCCGGCCTTACCTATCTCTTCACCTTTTTCGTGGCGATCTTCATGATCGTCAGCGGTTTCTTTATGCTTTACCCAGAGGCCACGTTCTGGGCCGGCTGGGGTGTGACGATTTTTGGCAGTCAGGCATTTGCCCGGTATCTCCACCACATTCTCATGTGGTGGTTTATGATCTTTGCGGTCATCCATATCTATCTCACTATATGGAATGACACAAAAGAGCCGGAGGGACTCATTTCCTCTATATTTACCGGTGTTAAATTCAAGCACAAAGCATAAGCGGCAAGGGGTCGAAATACTTGTCCAAGGTACGGTTCAGGGCGTAGGATTTCGACCCTTCATCTACAATTTAGCCTGTCGTTTTGGGATAACCGGCACGGTGACCAACACCGGTGACGGGGTGGTCATCACGGCCGCCGGGCCAAGCGACAGGCTTCATTTTTTTATTGCCGCCATCAGCACCGATGCCCCGCCGCTGGCGCGGATATCTCAGATTCTGACCAGGGATTTGGCCGGACCTTTGCCGACCGAACCTTTTTCCATACTTCCAAGTAAAGCCTGTGGTTCGGCCAACACTGCAATCCCGCCGGATGTCGCCCTCTGCAATGACTGCCTGAGGGAACTGCTCGATCCCGCCGATCGGCGCTTTCATTATCCGTTTATCAACTGTACCAATTGTGGGCCGAGATTCACCATCGTTCAGCAGATCCCGTACGACCGACCAAAGACCTCAATGCAGGTTTTTGCTCTTTGTGCCAATTGTGAAAACGAGTATCACGATCCGACCAACCGAAGATTTCACGCCCAACCGAACGCCTGCCCGGTCTGCGGCCCATCCATCAGCCTGCATTCGCGCACCGGCGATCTCATTGTCTCCGCCAATCCGCTTGCCGACGCCGCTTCTCTGTTACAAAATGACAAGATTCTCGCTATCCGAGGCATGGGCGGTTTTCATCTCGCCGTAAACGGCTGTTCGCTTTCGTCCATAGCCCTTCTCCGGGAAAGAAAAGGCCGACCCGACAAACCCCTGGCAATTATGGTTCGCGACCTGGCGTCGCTCAACACGTTGTGCGTTTATGGTGCGCAGGAAGAGACACTGCTTACCTCTCCGGCACATCCCATCGTCCTCCTGCAAAAACGAGCAGACACCAGTCTTGCCCAAAACCTTGCCCCAGGCATCGATGAAATCGGTGTCATGCTGCCCTATACCCCACTGCATCACCTGCTTTTTCAGATGGCGGACTGCCCGAAGGCCCTGGTTATGACTTCAGGCAACGCCAGCGGCGCCCCCATCTGCAACGGCAACGACGATGCATTGCAAAAACTTGGTTCCATCGCCGACTATTTCCTTCTGCACAACCGAGAAATAGTCACCCGGGTCGATGACTCTGTCATGAAAGTTGTCGGCGATCTACCTCTTGTGTTGCGAAGGGCCAGGGGCTTTGTCCCCTCGCCGCTGCATGTTTCCCTGCAACTTCCGAAAATCCTCGGTTGCGGCGCCGGACTGAAAAATACCTTTTGTCTTGGCAGGGAGAACCGCGTCTTTCCCAGTCAACACATCGGCGACCTCGATAATCTTGATTCCTACGACTTTTATGTTGAATCGATTGACCACCTGTGTCGGGTTTTGCAGCTTGAACCCGAGGCGGTTGCCTGCGATCTGCACCCCGATTACCTGAGCAGCCGCTATGCCGCCAGTCGGAATCTGCCTCTCTACCCGGTCCAGCATCACCACGCCCATGCCGTGGCGGTCATGGCCGAACATGGTCTGACCGGACCGGTTCTTGCGGTGATTCTTGACGGCACCGGTCTTGGCGATGACGGGACCATCTGGGGCGGTGAGATTCTTCGCACCGAACTCACCGCCTACCACCGCCTCGGCCATCTCAGCCACCTCCATCTGCCGGGAGGCGATGCGGCCGCCGCAGAGCCCTGGCGCATGGCCATCGCCGCCCTGTATCAGACCTTCGGAGCCGAGGCTGTCTCCGCCCGAATTCCACCGACAATGGCGCACCTGGATAGCAGTACCGTTACTACCATCGTATCCATGCTAAGAGCCGGCTTTAATAGCCCACTCACCTCCAGCTGCGGCCGACTGTTCGACGCTGTCGCCGCCCTACTCGGTATCCGCTGGAATATCAGCTACGAGGGCCAGGCGGCCATGGAACTGGAGGCGCTCGCGAAAAAAGGCCGCGATCCGTCCTGGCGCGAAGATATTTTGCCTAATTCGCACAGTAACTTACCAGCTTTTCTCAACCTAACCGAAGGAAAATGGGAGATTAGTTGCCCGGAATTTGTTAAACTGGTTCTCGATGGAATAGCCGGAGGCGAAGCACCGGCAACCATTGCTTGGCGCTTTCACAGTGTGCTTATCAGCAGTATTACCATGCTCCTCGGCAAACTTTCTCAGCAGACCGGCATCAAGCACGTTGTTCTTTCCGGCGGCTGCATGCAAAATAGCCTCCTGCTGGAAGGCCTTCTCCATGCTCTTACAGCCATTGAACTTCAGGTTTTTACTGGAAATATGCTGCCGGTTAACGACGGCGCGGTTTCTTTTGGTCAGACAATAATAGGAGGTCTGCGACATGTGTCTCGCAATTCCCATGAGGGTCACCAGTGTTCAGGGTGATCCCGACGATTTCACTACAAACCAGATAGCCACCGTCGATGCCGATGGAATCGGCAGACAGATTCGCCTCGATATCGTTGACCACTGGCCTGCTGTCGGCGACTACGTGATCATTCACGCAGGTTTTGCCATCCATTCCCTGGTTGAGGAAGAGGCTTTGAAAAATATTGCCCTCCTCCGTGAACTGGCCGAAAACACACCGGAAGAACTGCTCTCTTGATAAAGGCACATCATGAAATATCTCGATGAATACCGTGACAGCTCTTTGGCCAAGCCGCTCGTAGAAGAATTGCGCCGGGCGGTAACCAAGCCGTTGCGCGTCATGGAAGTATGCGGTTCCCATACCATGGCCATTTTCCGTAACGGCATACGATCCATTCTCCCGGATGGCATGGAACTGGTATCCGGTCCCGGCTGTCCGGTATGTGTCACCTCCGCTTCCCATATGGACGCCTTTATCGGCATGGCCGATCGGCCCGGGGTGCGGGTCGCAATCTTTGGCGATCTTTTTCGGGTTCCCGGCAGCCAAGGCTCGCTTTCCGAGGCCAGCTCCCGAGGCGCGAAAGTGGAAATCGTTTATTCGCCGATGGATGCCCTTGATCTGGCTATCAACAATCCGGGTGAACTGGTGGTTTTTCTCGGCGTCGGGTTTGAAACCACCACTCCGGGAATTGCCGCGACAATCCTTGCTGCAAAAAACAGTAATATCAAAAATTTCGTGGTTTTTTCCACGCAAAAGACCATGCCTGCGCCGATGGAGGCCCTGCTCAGCGATCCAGCCCTACAGATCGATGGCCTGCTGTGTCCCGGCCACGTCTCCTCGATTATCGGCGCCGGGGCCTGGGAGCCCCTCGCCAAAAAATACCATCTGGCCTGTGTCGTTGGCGGCTTTGAAACCGCCGATCTCCTGAAAAGCCTCATCCTCCTCGCGAGACAAATAGGCACGGGCGACATCAAGGTGGAGAACGTCTATCCCCGGGCCGTTGCCTGGGAAGGCAACCAACGCGCCGCGAAAATGGTCGCAGAGATCTTTGAACCCGCCGATATGGATTGGCGCGGCCTTGGCCGCATCCCTTTGAGCGGCCTAAAAATTCGTGACAAATACGCAGCCTTTGATGCCGAGGTCCGCCTCAATATAACTCTGCCCGAAGCAAAGGAACCAAAAGGTTGTCTGTGCGGCAACATTCTCAAGGGTATGAATACGCCGAGAGAATGCCCCCTCTTCAACAGTCGCTGCACTCCTTCCAACCCCATTGGTCCCTGCATGGTGTCAAGTGAAGGTACCTGTGCTGCTTACCACAAATACGGTCAGGATGAATAATTAGAACCAATAAATTGAGGATACAATAGGAATGTCCGGGAAAAAAATCTTACTCGACCACGGTAGTGGCGGTCTCGCAAGCCAGCAGCTGATAAGCGACCTCTTCCTCAAGTATCTTGATAACCGCACCTTGCGTAGCCTGGAAGATAGCGCTATCCTCGACAACAAACCCGGTCGCCTGGCCTTTACCACCGACAGCTACGTGGTTGATCCAATCTTTTTCCCCGGCGGCGATATCGGCAAACTGGCGGTGCACGGTACGATCAATGATCTGGCAATGCGCGGTGCCGTTCCATACTGTCTGAGCCTTGGCCTCATCTTAGAGGAGGGCTTTGCCATGGACGATCTTGAGCGAATCATAATCTCCATCAGTGAAGCCTGCCGGGAGGCCGGGGTCCCGGTGGTAACAGGCGACACCAAAGTCGTTCCCAAGGGCAAAGGCGACAAGATTTTCATCAACACCTCGGGCATCGGATTCGTCTCCGAATATGTTGATATTTCTTCAAAAAATGCCAAAGAGGGCGACGCCGTCATTGTCTCCGGAACTATCGGTGATCACGGTATCACCATCATGACCCGACGTGCCGGCATCGCCGTGCAGGGCGATCTGCACAGCGACACCATGCCGCTCCATACCCTGGTGCAAAAACTCCTCCGGGAGCTCCCTGGAGATGTTCACACTCTCCGCGACCCGACCCGCGGCGGCGTCGCCACTACCCTCAACGAAATTGCCGAAAGCAGCGGACTGTCCATAGAACTGAGCGACGAGGCCCTGCCGATACGCCCGCAAGTGCGGGCGGCCTGCGAGCTTTTGGGACTCGAGCCCCTTTATCTGGCCAATGAGGGGAAATGCCTGGCGA
The DNA here is from genome assembly GCA_038211245.1 of Desulfobulbales bacterium. Taxonomy (GTDB): domain Bacteria; phylum Desulfobacterota; class Desulfobulbia; order Desulfobulbales; family Desulfocapsaceae; genus Desulforhopalus_A. The sequence goes on from JBBQVT010000079.1 coordinate 8,573, forward strand.
TCGTCAGCGGTGATCAGGCGCAAAAAGCTCTGGCCGTCATGCAGGCGACAGCGGAGGGCCGGGAAGCGGCTATTATCGGCAAACTTACGGCCGGGAAAGCGGGAAGAGTGGTTATCAACACCCCGATCGGCGGCGCCAGGGTTGTTACCCCCTTGCATGGCCTGCCCCTGCCACGTATCTGTTAATCGGCTCAACAAGGAGTATAATGACCAATCTTCAAAAGAAAATAGGCATTGCCGGGGTCGGCAATTATATCGTCGGCGACGAAGGCTTCGGTGTGCATGTTGTGCACTATCTTCAAGAGCACTATGACTTCCCCGAGCAGGTGGAAATCCAGGATGTCGGCACCGCGGGCATCTATATGGGTCCCTTTCTTGAGGAATGTGATCCGATTTTTGTCATCGACGTGGTTGATATTGCCGGCGAACCGGGTTCCTTCCATTATTACGATTTAAAAGATGTCAAAGCCGGCAATTTTCAGATGCGCATGTCGCCGCATCAACTCGGTTTTCTTGAAATCCTTGAGGTCTCAAAGCTCCGTGACCGGGCGCCGGAACATGTCGAATTCTACACGGTTATCCCAAAAGATCTAGGTGATTCCGTGGAACTCTCCGAGGTAGTTGCCGGGCGTAAGGTGGAAGTTGCAGAAATGATCCTGGCACGTCTCGCCGATCTCGGCGTACAGGTTGTCCGGAAACCTCCGACAGGTACCATCTAATCATGCATGAAATTTCTTTAGTGCAGGGCCTTGTGCAACAATTAAAAGAGCTTGCCGCCGAAAACCAAGCGACAAAAATCATCAGCCTCACCATGGAAATTGGGCCACTGTGCGGCGTCGTTGTCGATTCCTTTCGCTTTGGTTTTGATATCATTTCTTCCGAAGAAGAGCTGATTCGTGGCGCTGAGCTGAAAGTCAACGTACCCACGGTACGTTACACTTGCTCTGCTTGCGCTAATGTTCTTGTCACCGCCGGCCCAAGGCCTGACAGTTGCCCTACCTGCCGGGAACTCACTCTTTTTCCTGAGGGTGGCGACGATCTCATTCTTCTTCAGGTGGAAATGGAATGATTCCCGCAACAACCTCCAAAAGCATTTGCGTCGTTCCCATGACATCATTACTACTCCCATATCAATATTGATGAGGTTACAACATGTGTGATACCTGCGGCTGCCCCAGCCCTTCCGACCACAGCCATGACCATGATCACGAGCATGGTCATACCCACTCCCACCAGAGTGGCCACAGCCATACCAAAACCGTTGACGTTCACGCCAGCCTGTTTGCCGCCAATGACGCCCTGGCCAAGGCCAACCGCGAGCATTTCAACGAAGTCGGAGCGGTGGCCCTCAATCTGATCAGCAGTCCCGGTTCCGGCAAAACTACTTTGCTGGAACAGACCATTGACGCCCTGAAGGGCGAAATCAAAATCGGCGTCATCGAGGGCGATATCGAAACGGAGCGCGATGCCCTGCGCATCCGAGCTAAAGGGGTGCCGGTCATCCAGCTCACCACCGGCGGCGCCTGCCATCTCGACGCGGCCATGATCCATAAGGGTTTTCATCGCCTGCAGAAGGAACCGGGCGGCGAGGACATCGATTTGCTGTTCATCGAAAACGTCGGCAACTTGGTGTGCCCAGCGACCTTCGATCTCGGTGAACATGAGCGAGTGGTGCTGGTTTCCGTTCCGGAAGGGCCTGACAAGCCGGCGAAATACCCCAAGGCCTTCACCAGCTCACACACCTTTCTGGTGACCAAGACTGATCTCTTGCCCTACTTTGACTTCCCTGTCCAGGAAGCGGTTGGCGATGCCCTGCGTCTCAACCCTAAACTCCGAACGATGTGCCTCGCCTCGAAAACCGGCGACGGCATGGAAACATGGCTCAATTATCTCCGCGAACTTGTAAACAGAACCGCAATTCCTGGCAAAACCAGGATGTAACTATGCAGACCAAAAAGATCAAAACCATCGCCATTGTCGGTGCCGGGGCCATGGGGGCGGCCTATGCCGCTATGTTCACCGATGTAGGAAGTTTCTCGGTGTTTTTTCTTGCTTCCGGGGAAAGGTACCATAGGCTGAAAAACCAGCCGTTGACGGTCAACGGCAGAGCCTATGCCATTTCCGTCCTGCAACCGGAAGAAGTTCAGGAAGGGGTTGATCTCGTCCTGGTCGCCCTGAAACACCACCATCTCCTCGGGGCTGTGCAAAATATCAAAGCAGTTGTTGGTACGGAAACGATCATTCTGTCGGTGATGAACGGCCTTGAAAGTGAAGAGATAATCGGCTCGGTCTGCGGGATGGACAAGATGGTGTATGCCATTGCGGTTGGTATTGATGCGGTACGGGAGAAAAATCATTTCACCTATGCCAGGCCCGGAAAGATCATTTTTGGGGAAGGGCTCGTAAAGGACGGGGGTGGCCGGGTGCCCCGCCTTCAAGAAGCCTTGACGCGGGCGGCCATTCCCAATGAAGTTCCTACCGATATTAAGCGGGTCATGTGGTGGAAATTCATGATTAATGTTGGTGTAAACCAGGCTTCAGCGGTATTGCGGGCGCCCTATGGCGTCTTCCGGTCGTCAGCCGATGCGCTGGCCCTGATGCAGTTATTGATGCAGGAAGTCGTCATGCTTGCTGCAGAAGTTTCCGTCAAATTGAGTCACAAAGATGTCGATGAATGGCTCGCCGTTCTCTCGACCCTGGCTCCCGAAGGAAAGACCTCCATGCTCCAGGATATCGAGGCAGGAAGAAAAACCGAGGTGGATATTTTCGCCGGCAGGGTTGTAGCAATGGGGGTCCAACATGGCGTCGCAACCCCGGTCAACCAAACAATTATGCATATTATCAAGGTGATGGAAGGCAGGGATAAATGGCTTCCATAACTGCATCTCGTCCAGTTTTCTCTATGCACGAGAAAACAATTCGTTCGCAAATTACACTCTGCAACGCGACCTCTCTATCGCCGCGCTTGCCACCTCTTGCGGCATTCCCTGATTGCTCCAACCGCGAAGACGATAATAGTCACCAAGCAGGTATTCCATCTCGGGAGCGGTAAGTGACCTGCCGTCCGGAAGCTTTTCGTTGTGCAGCCTTTGCGGCAGGCGGTCATCCTCCGGCTGCAATCCCTCGCGGATATTGAATCGGCGGGTCATATCGACTATTCGGGTGGCAATCTTCTCCAGGTACTCCTGAGTCGCCGGAAGCCCGGTAGCCAAAGTGATGGCTTTCGAAAGTTCCGCCCAGGGATAAAGATCCCGATAAAATCTACAGAGAACGAGGGTGTCGAAGATATTCAAGCGATTCTCGAAATCAATGAGCATCGCTGCTTTGTCCTGAATTTGGTCGGCCGCGATCATTCCCGACAGTTCCGGCTTATAGAAGGTGGTTCGCAGGTGGCAGGCGCCTCGGGGCGAAGTGCCGAAAGTCAGGCCCATCCCTTTGAGAACCCTCGGATCATAACCTGCGGGCTCCAGCCCCTTGACATGAATAGCCAGATCACTGAGGCCCCATTGCTCGGAGGCAGAGATAATGCCGTTTGCTAGGATGTCGCCGATATCTTCACGGGCGGCAATCTTGCCGATCAGCGCCGCGACCTGGTCGGCATCGCCATATTCAATTTGGTAGTCGAGCCGCCCTTTGGCTTTTGCCTCCATTACCAGGGCACACAGGTTGCCGGCGGTAATGGTGTCCATCCCGAGACGGTCGCAGAGGTCGTTGAGATAGGCAATCTCCGCCATGTCGGTGATCATGCACAAGCCGCCGAAAGAGTAAATGGTCTCATATTCCGGGCCTTCCAGTTGCAGATCTTTGTGCCGCCCTTTACGGAGTTTGGTCAAGCGACCGCAGGCCATGAAGCATTTGGCGCAGGCATGCGGTTTGACCTCGTGCTCCTCATGATAGCGCTCGCCGCTGATCTCCTCCACATGGTCGCAGGATCCCTGGTTCCAGTATCTGGCCGGGAAAGCCCCCACATTGTTCATGAGGGTGACCATCATGGTCGTCCCCATCTTTTTGTAGGCCTTGACTCCTGGGTGCTCCATGTTGGTCTTTGAAAAGTTTTGGGCATATCCGGCGACACCTTCCGGATCGGCGTAAGCCCTTTTCCGATCACCCTGGAAGACAATAGCTTTGACCAGTTTTGCCCCCATTACCGTCCCTACTCCCGTTCGTCCGGCGCAACGCCATTTATCATTGGCGATAATGGCGTAACGGACAAGTTTCTCTCCGGCTGGACCTATGACCACTGCGCCACGCTTCGTATACCCTTCAGCGGGGTGGGCAAAACGCTTGACTGCCGCCTCTTCAGCGGCAAAGGTCTCCATACCCCACAATTCTTCGGCAGCATGGAAATCAACCCCCTCCGGATGAATGGACAACACGGTTGGCTGAGGTGACTTGCCGTGCAGAACAATGGCATCGAAACCGGTGGCGTCGATCGCCTCGGGCACCTTGCCGCCCGAATAGGATTCGGAATAAAATCCGGTCTGCGGCGACTTGGTGAACACCCCATAGCGGCTTCCGCCCCACAGCTTGCCACCACAAAATGGCCCGGTGGCAAAGATGAGGTGATTCTCCGGCGCCAGAGGATCGACGCCGGCCGGGTTACGTTCAAGAAGCAGGCGGGTGGCCAAGCCCTTGCCACCGAATGACTGGGCCAGCACTTCATCACCAAGGGGTTCAATGACGAAGGTGCCGGCACTGAGATCAATTGTCAGAATACGATTATAAAATCCGAACATCGTCTCTCCTTTTTAGTCACCTACAAAAACGTTGCTGTTTTTTTGCGAAGATTTTTTTGCAAGTGACTTATACCCCTCAAGGGGGCACTCAAATGAGTCCCGTTTATCGGGGTTGTGGATTATGAGCGAATTGCCGCAAGCCCGTCGCCGACGATAGCGAGGCCGCGATCAAGCTGCTCTTCGGTAATCACCAGCGGCATAAGGAACCTGATGATGTTACCGTAGGCACCGCAGGCAAGTATTATGAGTCCCCGGTCAAAACAAAATTTTACCAGCGCTTTGGTTTCCGCCGCCGCCGGTTCCTTGGTTGTGCGGTCTTGCACCAGTTCCATGGCGATCATTGGCCCAAGACCGCGCACATCGCCGATTATTGCATTCTCCTTTTGCAGGAGATGCAGGGTTTCCCGCAGCTTGTTACCAAGCTTTTTACTTTTTTCCAGCAGATTTTCCTCGGCAAAGATGTCAAAGACCGCCAGGGCCGCGGCGCAGGCCAGCGGATTGCCGTTATAGGTGCCGCCGATGCCGGAGGCGTGAACGCTATCCATGATCTCCTTTCTGCCGACCACAGCGCTGAGCGGCATGCCGGCAGCAAGACTCTTGGCGACGGTGGTAATGTCGGCGGCAACGCCGTATTGTTCCATGGCAAACATCGTGCCGGTGCGGCCGATACCGGTCTGAACCTCATCGGCGATAAGGAGAATGTTGTTAGCCTGGCAGATGGCCTGCAGTTTCTTGAAATACTCGGGTGGAGGAGCGACAAACCCGCCTTCGCCTTGCACCGGTTCAAAAATGATGGCGGCGGTCTGCTCGGCCGGTACATAGTTGATGAAGAAATCCTGCAAGCGGTCGGCACATTCCACTCCGCAACCCGGATATTGCAGATTATAGGGGCAGCGGTAGCAGTTGGCAAACGGCATCCGGTATACTTCCGGCGCAAAGGGGCCGAGACCGAGCTTGTAGGGTTTGACCTTGGAGGTCAGGGTCATGCACATCAGGGTGCGGCCGTGAAAGCCGTTTTCAAAGGCAATGATCGCCGGTTTTTTGGTGTAATAACGGGCAATTTTCACGGCATTCTCGACCGCTTCGGCGCCGCTGTTGGCAAACATCACCGCCTTGGGGAAATCCCCGGGAACGGCGGCACAGAGTTTTTCCGCCAGCCGAACCGGCCCCTCGTAGGGGGTCACCATGAAACAGGTATGGGTAAATTTTTCGGCCTGATCTTTTATTGCCTGAACCACTTTCGGGTGCGAGTGGCCGACGTTCATGACTGCGATGCCGCCCCCAAAATCGATATACTCCCGCCCCTCGACATCGGTGAGCAGCGCTCCCTTGGCGTGGGCTATGTAGCGGTCGGTGCCGCTGACATTGCCTTTGGCGATAACATTATTGCGACGTTCGTGCAAACTGCTGTTGGTCTGTGGGCTATTCATGGTCTTCCTCTCGGTTTTAAAAAAATATCAGCTGACAACGGTCCGGAGCGCCCGGACCATGATAATAAATAGGTTCATCCTCATACTGCAAAATTTACGCCAACTTCTTGAATCTCAATGTGCAGAGCCTGGCGACAAGCCATTGCCCTCCTCTGCAGATGTCCGACCACCGCTTCAAGAAAAGCCTCCTGCCTATTGCCGTGATACACCATCGACGAGGAGATTTCACTCGCCAGGATGGCAAATTTGATCTTTTCCGGCAATCTCACCAGTCTGTCCCGGAAAGGGCTATCGCCCTTCGTCAGCATGTCAGGCAGGTGCTCGAGAATGGCCTGACGATACAATGGTTGGTCGCAGACCTCCGGATGCGCCTGAAAATCTCCTTAGCCTCCTCCGCCCGTTCTTCCAGAATTCTCAAAAAAACTCTGCCAGTTACCGGCATTGATGGTCTCCGGCCGGCTCCCAGCCGGGATGAACAAATCGGCCGGCACGTTAAAGATGGCTCGGAAGGAATCGCCGGCCATATCGATGCCAATCGTTGCCAAGCATACCTCGGCGAAGCGGTTGACAGCAGGTACTTGCCGGTTTTGGCAATATGCTGCATTACCGTCTGCCGCCGGCCGGTGGCCAGAACCCTGGTCGTCGCCGACTGGTCAAATATCCTCCGAATTACCAGGTGCTTGATAATGTGGCCGATGACATCCGCGGCCCGAATACCGTATTAGGCAATGATCGCCGCGACGTTCTTCAGGTGAAAGACGCCTGGTATCGAGCAATAACCATGCCGTCCTGTTTTACCCGACAACGCATGTGGTTTCAGGCGCAATTATTGCAGCATTGTCTCCTCAGCTGCATGTCCTTTCTCCGTCCGGCAAAAAGCGAAAATCCACCTTTCTTTCGCTCCCCGATTAAGGTTTACTGCTGAATTATTCTTGAACGTATCACCATTTTTAGGCTCTGCATGAAATACAACAGCAAAAAGACAATAACCATCATCCTCCTCTGTGCTCTTTTGATCCTGGTGGCAATGCTGGTCAATTACCGGATCACCCAACATGTGGTGGAGGGCACCGTCATAGCGCAACAGGAGGATATCGCCGGCAAAGCTGCCAATACCGTTGAGATATGGCTGAACCAACAGATGAAGATCCTTGAGGCCGCCGCCAATTGCATACCGGTCGAAGCTCTTAGACAAAATCCGCTCACCATGCTCCCCCTGCAAATGGCCATGCAGGCCGGCCATTTCACCGATGTCTATGTCGGCACCCCGGAGGGTGAACTGATCGATGGCGCCAGATGGCTCCCTCCGCCAGGGTATGATCCCCGCAACCGACCCTGGTATAAAAGGGCGATTGAGACCGAAACCCTCAGCTTCACCACCCCCTATATCGACATGGTGACCAATGAACTGGTCATTGCTCTGGTCAAACCACTCTATGCCGATGGCAGATTTGTCGGCGTAATAGGGGCCGACACGGTCCTCGACACCCTTGTCGAAAATGTCCTCAATTATAAACAAAGTGAATCCGGCTTTGCTTTTATCGTCGAAAAGAGCGGCACAATCATCGTTCATCCGAACAAGGACTATGTCATGCGGGCACGATTGCAGGTCGTCGAGCCGGAGCTGGAAAACAAGGTCGGCACCTTCAATAGCACCGACAACGGCACCATTTTCTATCGAAGTACAGATGGTCGTGAGCATATCTTAGCATCAAAACAGATAAGTGGTTCAGAATGGTTTCTCTGTGTCACCGTTCCCCGAGATGAGGCCTATTCCCTGACTCGAAAAACCACCATGGTTTTTGCCATGGAGATTGTCCTGAAACTCCTCGGCATCCTCCTCTTCATAGTTCTCCTCGGTCTTGGCGGCAGCAGTATTGTCCTTTTTCTTTTCAACAAGCGGTACAGTACGGCAGTGCAGCAGCACCGGGAAGAGCTCTCCGGGATCAGCCGCGACCTTGAGTGGAATATCACCAAAAGAATGGAGGTAGAGACCTATTACAAAACGCTCTTCAACGTCGCCAATGATGCCATTCTTATCAGCAATGATCTTGCCTATGTGGAATGCAACCAGAAGGCAGTTGAGATGTTCGGGTTATCTCGCGAACGCCTGCTGAATAAAACCATTCTTGATTGTTCACCGGAATTGCAACCGGACGGTTCGCGCAGCGATGAAAAGCTGGCAACAATCATCCAGGACTCCCGTAACGGCAAGCAGAATGTCTTCCGCTGGTCCTTTATCCGCGAAGACGGCCTTGAGTTCCCGGCCTCGGTGAGCCTTACCAGTTTCAGGCTGAAGAATCGCGATCTGGTATTGTCGAGCATTCGCGATATCTCAAAACGCGTTGATGCCGAGATGCAACTGATGCAGGCCCAAAAAATGGCCGCCGTCGGCGAAATGCTCGGGGCCATTGCGCACCAGTGGCGACAACCGCTCAATACCCTTTCCACCTATATTTCCAGTCTCCAGGCAGCCTATTATAACTCCGTGCTGTCCAAGGAAGTTATTGAGCGGGTGGTCACCGGAGCCGGCGATCAAATCACCTTTATGTCGAAAACCATTGACGATTTTCGCAACTTCTTTAAGCCGTCGAAAACCAAGGGGCCGGTCGATATCCTCAAGTCGGTGATCAGTGCCGTAAAGTTCATGGAGGCACAGATGCGCCATAACAGCATCAACCTGACCGTGAAAAACATGACCGGTTCCAATTCCCTCATCGTTTTCGGTTACGAGGGCGAATTCATCCATGTTCTTGTCAATATCCTCGCTAACGCCAAGGATGCCATCCTTGAAAATTTCGCGAGAACAATCGGCTCGACCGCCCGCGCTATCGACATTATCGTCTCCGGGGACAACGATGGAGCCATTATTGAGATTAGCGATAGCGGCGGTGGTATTCCTGAGCATCTCCTACCGAAGATCTTCAATCCCTATTACACTACCAAGGGCACCTCTTCGGGTACCGGCATGGGGCTCTATATGTCGAAAATGATTCTTGAAAAAGAGATGGAAGGAGAACTGCGAGCGGAAAATACCGCGGATGGAGCACGGTTCATGATTACCTTGAAGAAAATGGTTGGCTGAAAAATATGATCACCTCGGAAATGAAAAATTGCCACATCCTTCTGGTCGATGACGAACGCTCGGATCTTGATGCCTACAGTCTCCTGCTGACCTCCATGGGCATTAAAAAAGTGGTAACCCAGAGCGACAGCCGGAAGGTCTCGGCGACCCTTGCGGGGATGCAGTCACCGGTCCTGTTTCTTGACCTCAACATGCCGCACATGACCGGCCAGGATGTCCTCAGGGAGCTGAAGACTCGCCACCCTCAAGTGCCGGTGATCATCATTACCGCCAATTCCGAGATCGAAACCGCGGTCGAATGTCTCCGCCTCGGCGCCCACGATTACCTGGTAAAACCCATCGACCTGAAGATGTTCAGCTCCGCCCTGCGCAACGCCCTGGAGATCAGCCTGCTGCGCAACGAAGTCATGTCGCTGAAGGGTATTTCGTTTGCCGTAGATGCCCCGCGCCATAAGGCCTTTGAGGGCATTGTCACCCGCAGTCCGGGCATGTTGTCGATCTTCCAGTATATCGAATCCATAGCCTCAAGCGGCATGCCCACCCTGATCCTCGGGGAAACCGGCTCGGGTAAGGAACTTATTGCCAAAGCTATCCACGAAATCAGCGGTCTTGTGGGCAACTACGTAGCGGTCGATGTTTCGGGACTGGACGACACCCTTTTTTCCGATACCCTGTTCGG
>JBBQVT010000080.1:0-18156 GCA_038211245.1 Desulfobulbales bacterium
GCCTCTGTTACAAAGCGCCCCTGTATTTTTATCGGCCAGTCCATGGCCTTGTATATTATCCTTGCTGCTTGCTTGAGTCCAGAAATTTCTTGAATTTGATGCAAATTCTTTAGAGATCATCACTTTTTTGTATTGCACCCCCCGGCACACACCTTTCAGTGCCAGCCGGGCCTGATCGTCACTCGGACTGCTCTGGGACCGCAACCGGCGTTTCAACAGGGTTTGCCGCCAAATCACCACCAGGCGGTGCGGTAATGGTACTGATGAGCTTGGTCGGCAGCCTGGCAAAGGCACTGATTGTGGCCATCAGTACGGCAGACAGATAGGGAATGGACTGAACCAGGAGAACCACTATCCACACGATGGTATCCGGTGGAGGATCGACGTCTTGCGCCCGGATCAGGGTATACGCGGCAAGCAGCAAGGCAACGGCAATCATTCCCTCTTCCCGGGCTGATTGCAAGGCATACCAGAATGGCCGTCCTTCCACCTTTTTCGGGGTTCTGAAAAAGGGCAGACTTTTCGACACCATGCCAAAGAGAATGGCTTTCGAGATGGTGTGCGACAAGGCCAGGCCGGCCACCGCCGAGGCAAGTGTCTGGTTGATCGTCGCCTTCACGCGACTGCGGTAAAGATAAAACATCTTGGCCATCTTGAAGACAAAAAATGCCAGAGGTACCGCCGACAAAATAATCATCGGTGGATCAACCTTGGTTGGAAAGTGGAGCATGCCGATCGACCAGCCAAGGGCCGCCAGGGTAAAGATAAGATTGATACTATCGGCCACCCACGGCAGCCAGCCGGCAATAAAATGATAGCGTTGCCCGTAGGTCAGACGACTCTGTTTCCGCCATTGCAAAGCCTTGGCGTGATGGCGGATAATCTGCACCGCACCGTAGGCCCAGCGATAGCGTTGCTTCTTGAAGTCGATAAAGGTATCGGGCATGACCCCGCGACCGTAGGTTTTGGCAATATAAAGGGCCTCGTAGCCCTTTTCAAAGATGCGCAGTCCCAATTCGGCGTCTTCGGTGATGCACCATTCAGCCCAATTGCCCACTTCGTCCAGCACTGATTTGCGCACCATGGTCATGGTGCCGTGTTGAATAATGGCGTTGCGCTCGTTGCGGGTGACCATGCCGATATAAAAAAAGCCGCGATACTCGGCATAACACATGGCCTTAAAGAGGTTGTCTCCACCATCCCGATAGTCCTGCGGCGCCTGGATAATAGCCACCTCAGGTTTTAAAAACTGGGGCACCAGATCACGCAGCCAGTTGGTGGATACCATATAATCGCTGTCAATGACCGCCACCACCGCAGCCTCCGGTGCGGTTTTCGCCAAGGCATAATTCAGGGCACCGGCCTTGAAACCCGCCAGCTGGCCTTCATGGAAAAAGCGAAACCGCGGTCCGAGGATTTTGCAGTGCGCCTCAACCGGCTGCCAAACTGCAGGGTCTTTGGTGTTATTGTCGATGACAATGACCTCAAAGGCCGGGTAATCGAGAGTTGCCAGTGCATTGAGGGTTTCGATCATCATTTCCGGCGGCTCATTGTACGCCGGGACATGCACCGACACCATCGGCAGTTGCTCATCCGGGGCTTCGACAGCGGTGAACGAGCGCCGTCCCACATTTGTCCAGATTGCTTCCGCCCATTCATGCGCCTCCGCCAATAGAACGATAACCACACCGATGATGCCGCAAAGCATAAGAAATCCGACAATCATCATCGACAGGGTCAAATACTGCTGGGTGTAGCTGTGGACAATCCAGACGGCGCCGGTGGCGGCAACAAAGGCAATGGAGGCAAGAAACCCGCGACCGCGCTTACGCAGAGTGGTGCTGTCGATAAGCAGGAGGGCGAAGGTGATGATGGCGATAACTAGGGAAATACCGGCGAGAGTTCGCCACTCCGGAACCTCGACAATGGGCGAGGTGAAAGGAAATTTGGCCTGACGATCGGCGTCATAGACGCCCCAGTAAGCACCAACCGAACCTTCACTGGTTCTCTTCCACGGTTGATCAAAGGCCTCCATGATATAGTAGGTGTAATTGAGCTCCTCGGCGCGTTTGATGAACCGCCGGAGAAACGTTGCCTCATTGAAGGGAGAAGCGACCGCCGCCTTGCGGGTTCGACCGTTGCTCGGCCAGCCGACTTCAGTAATAACCACAGGCTTTTCCGGGAAGGTTTTTTGCAGCATCTTCATATGTTCAACAACATAATCTACCGCCCGGTCAAGATGTACACCTTCCCAGTAGGGCAGCATATGGGTTGCGACGAAATCGACATGGGTGGCCAGTTCCGGATGTTTCATCCAGATATGCCATGGTTCGGCGGTGCTTACCGGTAAATCGACTGCTTTCTGCACCCGGTCAAGATACACCCCCAACTGCTCCGCCGTCATCTCGCCCCGCAGTATGGATTCATTGCCGACAATAATGCGGATGACATTGCGATAGTTTTCCTTGGCCAGACGAATTACCGTTTCAATCTGCCGATCATTCTCCTCCAGGTTTTTATCAAGCCATGCCCCAAGAGTGACGTTGAGGCCATATTTCTGGGCCAAGGCGGGAATTTCGGCAAGGACACCCTCAGTTGTATAGAGGCGAATGGCATAGGTCTTGTCTGAAACAAGTTTCAGATCGGATTCGATTTCCGCAACAGTCGGCAGATTATGCTCTATTTGATCATTATGCGCCTGCATCGGCGAAAAGGAAAAGCCTTGGATGCGTTTGGGCCAGGGTGGCTCCGACTCCTGCTTGTTGAGCAGGGCCCAGAAGCTTATGGACACCACTGCGATGGCGATACAGATGAGAATATTTGCTCTCGTCATAGTTTTTTCTTGATCAATGTATTTCCGGGAACCGCTGCGAAACACCGGCAAGCGGGAGAAGAAGAACTTTGCCGATCACCCCGGAAACACGAGTTGACCGGCAAACACCACCAATGGCAAAGAGCCGACATCATTCTCAGAGCCTGAGAATCCGAAGAAGATTCTGAGAGGGAAGGCCGTCCACAGCCACCCCGGCATGCATTTGGAAACTCCGTATCGCCTTCTCGGTTGCCGGCCCAAGATGGCCATCCACCTCGCCAATATACAGGCCAAGTTTTTGCAATCTTTGTTGCAATTCGAGTTTTTCTTCGGCATTCAGTGATCCTGAAGGTCTGGGCCAGGCCTTTACCAGGGGTCCTCCCGAACCGGCGAGCCGATCCGCCAATAAACCGACGGCGAGGGCGTAGGAATCGGAGTTGTTGTAGCGCTTTATGACGGAGAAATTACCGAGCATCAAAAAGGCCGGCCCTTCCGCTCCGGCCAGAACTTTCAGGAGCGCTTTGTCTTCTGGATGGGAAAAGGCCATCCCCCCGGTTCTCTTGAAGCCAAGTTTTGCCCATTCAGAGAGAGTTTTGCTTTCTTCTCGCAGCTTCTCGCCGCCTACCGGAATTACCACTTCATAGCCCCAGGGGCTGCCTTTCCGCCAGCCATTTGACTTGAGCAGATTGGCGGCGGTCGCCAGGGCGTCGGGAATGGAGTTCCAGATATCACGACGGCCATTACCGTCCATATCGATGCCATAGGCTAAATAACTGGTGGGGATAAACTGGGTGTGACCCATGGCTCCGGCCCAGGATCCCATCAAATGGGCTCGACCTATGTCCCCTGTCTGGAGAATTTTTAAGGCTGCCACCAATTGCGTTCGGGCAAATTTTCTGCGTTTGGGGTCACCATAGGCAAGGGTGGCAAGGGCCGAAGGCACATAAAACAGACGTTCCGGCTGCTCAAGAATGGTCCCATAATTTGATTCCATGGACCAGATCGCCAGAAGAACCGATTGTTCAACAGCAAATTTCTGTTCCACCGCCGCTAGGGTGGAGGCGTGCACCTTGGCCATTTTCCGGCCCTTATCAACAGCCAGCGGATTTACCCGACTGTCGAGATAATCCCAGATCTCAGTGGTGAACTCCGGTTGATAGTTTGCTTTTTCCAGGACCTGCGGATCGGGTTCGGTGACTCCGATAAAGGCCGCATCCCAGGTCGCCCGACTGATACCTTCCCGCGATACTTCTGAATAAAAATCATCCAACCATTGTTTAAAACCGCCATCCGCGGCCGAAGCAGGAACAGTATCCGTGGCATTGTGCAGCAGAACCAGAGATAAAACCACCATCAGTATTTTCCGAAGTACCATCTTCTTAAATCCTCATCTTACGTGTATTTTTCAGAAACTCGAATTCGACTGTTGATTCGCTATCGGTGCCGGAGCGTTTTGTAAACCATCTCTTTAGCAGAAGTTACGGAATTTTCCCAGTGAAATAGGCAATAACTGCCGGTTGTCGGCTCGATGCACTCCTCACTCTGCGCAAATCACGCTTTGTTGATTGCCAAAACCGTTATTTTTGAATAGGTTCTTGCTGCCATGGAATTCCTCTACGCAATCACCGATTCGCCCGGCCTCCCCGCTCTTTTTTTGCTCAGTTTTCTGGCAGCGACAATCCTGCCGATCGGCTCCGAGTGGCTCCTCGTTATCTTGATTATGCAGGGCCTTTCTCCAACGAATGTGGTAATTACGGCAAGTATCGGCAACTTCCTCGGAGCCTGTACCACCTATCTTATCGGTATCTGGGGTTCCGACTTTTTTATCCGTTCCGTTCTGCGCATAAGCGACGAGCAGCTCGCACGGTCAAGAAAAGTATATGAAAAATATGGGACATGGTCACTTTTGGTCAGTTGGCTGCCGGTGGTCGGAGATCCGCTTTGCCTCCTCGCCGGTCTCTTCAGAGTCGGTCTTGGCCGTTTTTCCCTGCTGGTTTTTGTTGGCAAATTCTCCCGATATGCTACGCTGGCCTTTCTCGCTCTTAGGGGCAGTGGAGAATAACAGTAAATGAAAGGTACTCTTTTACATAAAATATATGCGATCTTCGCTGACTGGAGCCGTCACTTGCCCGTCGTTTGTACTCCGGGCTGCAGTGCCTGCTGCACGCAGAATGTGACTATCACCGCGACCGAAGGTGTGGAGATACTCCGCTTTATCATCACTGAAAATTTGGCCCCCTGGCTTGGCGAAAAACTTGCTCAGCCGCGCAGTCACCAGCCTGCGGCAATGACCGCCAACGACTTTGCCCGCGCCTGCCTGGAAGGGCCGGGTGACTGATCCGGGCGACAATTACAACTCGTTTGCCTGCCCTTTTCTTGAAGAAAATTTCTGCCGGATATACCCGGCCCGGCCCTTTGGCTGCCGACTCTTTACCTCTACCAAAAGATGTTCCCCCACCCAGTCGGCCCTGGTACCCGATTACTACTTCGAAGCGGCGATAGCAGTCAGCCAGCTCGTGGAACATCTCGGGTAAAAGGAATACTGGGGCAATATGCTGGACGTCCTTCCCGCGCTCCTCGATATCAACGAATTTCGCGAGATTGGCGCCTGTCTTGAGCAAACCCAAATAATAGAAGCACGGCTGCGTACCCTCAGCGCCCAACCTTTACCCGGTTTTCTCCTCAGTGAAGATGACGGCGGCAAAGTGACACAGCTCCTGGAAACCATTTTTTCTGCCGAGGTGCAAGGAAAACGGCTGGAAGATATTTTCAACGGAAAATAGCCACCACATCAGAGACAGGCGACAAGAAGACGACATCACCTGGACCGGTCACGCCCCCTGAGAAAGCCGTCAGCTGATCTTTTTTAACTGCACCAAAAAGATATACTACTGCCCCGGTCGTGCGCTGTTTTTCTTGCCGCCAAGAACTTTTCTGTTTCAAAAACCAGGCCCGATTGCTATAGTGCTGGCCATGAAAAAGCCAAATACTACCAAACGGACCAAGTTTATTTTTGTCACAGGCGGCGTACTCTCCTCCCTGGGAAAGGGCCTGGCCTCCGCTGCCATCGGCGCTTTGCTGGAAAGTCGGGGCTTAACGGTCACCTTCCAAAAGCTCGATCCCTACATCAACGTCGATCCGGGTACCATGAATCCCTTCCAGCACGGCGAGGTGTATGTCACCGATGACGGTGCCGAGACCGATCTTGACATGGGTCACTACGAACGGTTCACCTCCGCCGTCATGGCGCAGAAGAACAACTACACCTCAGGCCGCATCTATTATTCGGTTATAACTAAGGAAAGACGTGGCGAATATCTCGGCGGCACGGTTCAGGTCATTCCCCATATCACCGATGAAATCAAGGCCGCCATTCTGCAACTGGACGGCAGTGTCGATGTGGCGATCATCGAAATAGGCGGAACTGTAGGCGATATTGAAGGCCTGCCCTTCATTGAGGCGATCCGTCAACTGCGCGGCGATCTCGGACGAGAATATTCCCTTTATATCCATCTGACCCTGGTGCCGTATATCAAGTCGGCCGGCGAGGTGAAGACCAAACCGACCCAGCATTCGGTGCGTGAACTGCGGGCCGACGGGATCCAGCCGGACATTCTCCTCTGCCGCACCGAGGTGCCTCTCGATAACAGCTTAAAGGCAAAGATCAGCCTGTTTTGCAATGTCGCGCAAGATGCGGTTATCACCGCCATTGACGTGGCAACCATCTACGAACTGCCCCTGCATCTACACCGCGAAGGCCTTGACGGTAAGATCCTTGAGCTCCTGAACATCTGGACCGGTCAACCGAATATCAAGCCATGGGAAGATCTGCTCCATACCATTCACCACCCAAAAAACGATGTAACCATCGCCATTACCGGGAAATATGTGGATTTGACCGAATCCTATAAAAGCCTGCACGAGGCCTTGATGCATGGCGGTATCGCCAACGGCACTCAAGTTCGCCTCGAATACATCAGTGCCGAAGACCTTGAGTCGAAAAACGTCGCCAGCCTCCTTGCGGGTTGCGACGGCATTCTGGTACCCGGCGGCTTCGGTAAGCGCGGCGTTGAAGGGAAGATCAAGGCCATCAATTATGCGCGAAAAAATAAGGTGCCGTTTTTCGGCATCTGCCTCGGTATGCAGCTGGCGGTGGTCGAATTTGCCAGAGATGTTCTTGATCTCTCAAGGGCCAATTCCACAGAGCTGGATGAACTTACCCCCGACCCGGTAATTTATTTGATCAAGGAGTGGTTTGACTACCGCAGCAACAAAATGCAGATCCGTGACAGCGAATCTGACCTCGGCGGAACCATGCGACTGGGCGCGTATCCCTGTATTCTCAAGGAAGATTCCAACGCCTTTCGGGCCTATGGGATAAAAGAAATCTCTGAAAGGCACCGACATCGTTTCGAGTTCAACAATGAATATCGCCAGTCTCTGGAAAAAGGCGGATTGACGATTTCCGGAACTTCGCCCGACAACAATCTTGTTGAAATTATTGAGATCACCGACCATCCGTGGTTCCTCGGCTGTCAGTTTCATCCGGAATTCAAATCAAAACCGATGAAACCCCATCCGCTGTTCCGGGATTTCATCAGCGCGGCTCTTGCCCACAAACAAAAAGGTTAGAATCCCCATGATGGACATTGCCGTACCCGTCGACACCCCGAACGGCGTGCCACTGGTCGTCGGCTCCGGCCAGCCACTGTTATTGATCGGCGGCCCCTGTGCCCTCGAATCGGAGGAGCTGGCCAAAACCGTTGCCGGAACCATGCAGGAAATCTGTGCAAGGCTTGGGATTTCTTACGTTTTCAAGGCCTCCTTTGACAAAGCCAACCGTACCTCTCTTAGCTCCTATCGCGGGCCCGGTCTGGTTCACGGCCTGGCTACACTGGCCAAAATCCGCCGGGATTTTCAGGTCCCGGTCATCTCCGATATCCACGATATAAGTCAGGTTGCAGCGGCCGCAGAGGTACTTGATATTCTTCAGATCCCGGCTTTTCTCTGTCGCCAGACCGACCTCCTGGTCGCCGCCGCCAAAACCGGGAAACCGGTGAATGTGAAAAAGGGGCAGTTTGTCTCACCCTGGGACATGGAAAATGCGGTGACGAAAATCAGAGCTGTCGGCGGCACCAAGATCATGCTGGTCGAGCGGGGCGCCAGTTTCGGCTACAATAATCTTGTGGTCGATATGCGTTCCCTGCCGGTTATGCGCTCCTTTGGTTGCCCGGTTATTTTTGACGCCACCCATTCGGTACAGTTGCCCGGTGGCGCCGGCGGGTGCTCCGACGGGCAACGTGAATTCATCGGCCCCTTGGCCCGAGCGGCAGTTGCCGTCGGCGTCGATGGTCTGTTTTTAGAAATCCATCCAAATCCGGAAAGAGCCCTGTGCGACGGACCCAACTCCATTCCCCTGCATCAGGTGGAAGAACTCCTCCGACAGATCCTCAAAGTGCGTGACGCCGTCCGTTGACCATGTCCGACCAATGTTCATCACCAAGTTCGAACTATCCTTCCGATTGTGAGGTAATGGAAGGTTATCGCACCATCGCCCGGGAAAAGGCCAGTCGGGAAAATCATCCTGCGCGCAGTCGGGCGCTTGCCAAGGCCAAAGACATCCGCCTCCTGCTCCTTGATGTCGACGGAGTTCTCACCAACGGCAGCCTTCTGTACACCGGCAATGGCGAGGAAAGCAAAGCTTTCAATACCCAAGACGGCTTCGGGCTGCGCCTCCTGCAAGAGGCCGGCCTTGACGTCGGTATCATTACCGCGCGTACATCAGAGGTGGTCGCCAGGCGGGCAAACGAGCTGAAAATGCGCTTTATTTATCAAGGAATGGCGAACAAGAACCTGGCCTTTAAGGATATCATGAAGGTGTCCGGGCTGCGCCCCTTTGAGATTGCCTACATGGGTGACGACTGGCTCGATCTGGTTCTTCTGCAGCAGGTTGGCCTGTCGATCGCTCCAGCCAACGCTGTTGGCGAGGTAAAAGAGGCAGCCATCTTCGTTACCGAACGAAGGGGTGGGGAGGGAGCTGTGCGAGATGCCTGCGACCTTATCCTCGAGGCCCAGAACCTTACGGCCGAATTGTTGCAGAAATACCAAAACCGATGAAATTCCACCGCAACACCATCTGGCTGATCCCTCTGGCCTTCCTCATCTCCTTTCCTCTATGGAGTATTCCGCTCGGCAACTTCCTTACGCCGCGTGGCGGTTTTGATCCTGATATAAATAAGGAAAGTGCCGATCGTCAAAATTTCACCATGCAGACAGTGAGCATCCTGCAAAATCAAAAAGGCAAAGATACGGCAGTGATCCGTGCCGCCAATGCCCGAACCAACCCGGATGACCTGGATATTGTTATCCTCGATAAGGTCAACGCCGAGGTCTTCGACGACAACGGCCAAGTAACCCTGATCACCGCACAAAGGGGTGAATACAGTATGGCAGGCAGGGTCCTCGTTCTGACCAAGGACGTGGTTCTCAATAAAACCCAGGAAAAACAGTTCATGTACACCGACCTGCTGATTTACAACAGTGATGAACGTACCGTCAACTCCCCGGGCAAGACAAAGCTGAAAAATGAAGCCGCCGAGATTGACGGGGGAAGTTTCGACTATAACATCAATACCCAAACCTATGTCTTCGACAAAAAGGTCAAGTGTCTCATAAGCGGCTTTATCGAACCTTAGGAACCGTTACGAAATAACATGGCCATTTATCACCATTTCGTTACGGCTCCTTATGACCTTCAGAGCAATTCTTCGGCCATGTTAT
Organism: Desulfobulbales bacterium; assembly: GCA_038211245.1. Classification (GTDB taxonomy): domain Bacteria; phylum Desulfobacterota; class Desulfobulbia; order Desulfobulbales; family Desulfocapsaceae; genus Desulforhopalus_A. The sequence continues at coordinate 9,593 of JBBQVT010000080.1, forward strand.
TTTTAGACAACGCCTTGATAGGTTTCTGTGAAAAATTATTTGCCATTGTGGCGAAGAATTTTTCGTGAAGAGACTTATATCCCATTCCTCGGGGTTCGGGCGCACTCTTCAACCCGGAAGCCATCTTTCTCCACACACCAGCGAATATTCACGTCCCAGAGCAGCATCCCGAAGAGATTCCTGGTTTTTTTCTGGCTCGCCGGTCGCGGATCATGGCGAAGCATCTCGAAAATCAGTTGCTCTAAATTCCTCCCAGTCTCTTTCTGATACCACAAACAGAAGGCGAGTGCGTCGGCAGTGAAGGTGATCGGCACCTCGGGTTGCCTGCCATGGGCATAACCACAGGAAGCAAACTCCAGGCAATCGCTGTAGGGAATGTACGGTTTGATGTCAAAAACCGGTGTCTGATCGAGAAAATCTACCCCGGAAAGATCAAGATACAATGCACCTTTGGCGCGAACTATCGCTTCCAGTTTGACCGCCGACAGCCCCAAATGGTTCGGGCGGTGCGGACTGCGACTGGCGAAAACTCCCACTTTTTTTTGCCCTCCGAGCCATGGCGGACGAACCGTCGGTTTCCAGCCTTCAGCGACGGTCTGATGGAAAAGAAAATGGACCCAGAGATGGGAAAACTGTTCTAATCCTCGCACCATCTCTTCGCGGTTGTAGGGTGATAACAGTTGCAAACGAGCTGTAGCGGCGGAAACCATCCCAGGTTGTCGAGGAATACCAAATTTCTCGGTAAAACATGAGTGGAGTATGCCGATCGGCTGAATCGTCACAGTCTGAGGAAAACCCATTGGATCTAATACCACTCCCTTCTCCTCCTTTGTCGGTTTAGCCAGGCAAACTGTTCGCTGGAGAAAGTCCCTACCGCTGAGGTTGAAAAACACGTGCTATTACCTTGCCGGAAACTACACTCCTGTGGTATTTGTCTTTTCAAACAAGTTTTCGTTCAGGACTCTTGATCGGGAATTTTGGCATTACTCTACCCCACCCGCCGAAAAGAAATTTACCCCCTTTACTGAGGTATTCATAGCGCAATGAAAGTAGGAATAATAGGATTACCGCAAACCGGCAAAAAAACCCTGTTTCAGGTGCTGACCGGCAGCCATTTGCGCGAACAGGCAGGCCCGGTCAAGCCGGTTCCGGGAACAGCCGAGATACTTGACCGGCGCTTTGACAAACTGGTGGCCATGTACCAACCAAACAAGAATGTCAGGGCCCGGATCGATCTGGTTTTGCTGCCGAAGATGGAACAGGAAAATATTGCCAAGGGTGATATTTTCAAGGAAATTGCCGACGTCGACGCCCTCTGTCATGTCGTTCGCGCCTTTGAAGATGATTCGATCTATCATGCAGAGGGCTCGGTTGATCCGCTGCGAGATGCGGAAATGGTCAACGGCGAACTCATCATGCACGACCAAATATTTGTCGAAAAGCGCATTGAACGGATCGAACTGGCCCTCAAGAAGATCAAGGACGAGAAACAGCAGAAAGAGTTGGAACTGATGCGGAAAATGCTGGCGCACCTGGAGGAAGAAAAGCCTCTACGGCTGCTGCAACTCAACGAGGAAGAAGAATCCCTTATTCGCAGCTATCCCTTGATCACTAGAAAAGAGTTGATCCTCGCCTTCAACGTAGCCGAGGAACAGCTGGGCGACCGGGACTTGCTGGAAAAAATGGCGGATAAGTGCCACCTCGGCAAGATGGAGGCAATGCTTGTTTCGGCCCAAGTGGAGTCGGAGATTGTTCTTCTCGACACCGAGGCCGAGAAAGCAGAATTTCTTCGGGATCTGGGGATAGAAGAACCGGCACTGGGCACCATGACCAAACTGTGTTTGAAGACACTCGGCCTTATCTCCTTTTTCACCGTCGGCAAGGATGAGGTCCGGCAATGGCTGGTCCGGGATGCATCTCCGGCCCCGGTCGCTGCCGGTGCTATTCATTCCGACCTGCAACGCGGTTTTATTCGAGCCGAGGTGATAAAATATGATGACCTCATGGAATACGGCAGTGAGGCTGAGCTGAAAAAAGCCGGAAAAATGTATCTTCAAGGGAAAGACTATATTGTCGGTGACGGCGATATTCTCAATATTCGCTTCAAGGTGTAATTCCATTTCTAAATCAAGATGGAAACGAAAAGGCAAGCGAGCAGCAACGAGACAGTACAAAGAAGTACGGCGAGGAGCCGCACAGCGCAGCCGCTGAAGTTACCGCTTGATTTAGAAATGGAATAATCCCCCATCCCCGAACGCTTCATCAGGGGCGCTCGGGGATTTCGACAAATTCAGGATCATCGGGGTAGGATATTACCTGCCAGGCATCACCTTGGTGGTCAAAATCGGCAATTTTTTCAATATCCATTTTCAGATATCTGCCGTTTCCCGCAACCGCCACCTGGCCGTCCGACAGGAGAATTTCCCCCTCTCCCTGAAAGGAACGTTTGTCCTCAGAAACAATCCGTGCGACAACGCGAATTTCACCCTTGATTGGTACAGGCTTTCTGAGTTTCATGGAAAAATCGACGGTAACTCCCCAGATATTATCCGAATGGTTGAGCATGATGGCGCGACCGATGGTTTCATCGAGGATGGTTGCGGCAATGCCGCCATGCAACCGTCCGGGATACCCCTGGTGCTGATCGACCGGCCGAAAAATCGCCATCAACTGTCCATCTTCAAGCTCATAAAAGCTGCTCTTCAGTCCAAAACCGTTATCTGTGCCGCAAACAAAACACATTTTTGAATTCGGTTGTTTCTTGGTTATATGCACACGCATTATTTGCTCACGACTCCTCTGGGGTGTTGACAATGGGGGAGTGACAACGCTGGAGGACCATTGACCAACATCTCGGCAATGGTGATTCTGACCTGAGGGAAGAGCTGACGTTTACCCCCAAGGAGTTGGTTCTCTAATGCTGCCAAGGCGTGCAGCAGGGGTGTTCTTGCAACGTAGGGCGCTTTTTTTTCCTGATATTTTGCAGCAACAATCTCCTGGCAGCGAAAACAACCGGGAAATCGCAACTCCTGTCCATCCGGTCTCATCATTGTCGCAGGAACTCCATGGGTTCGGCAAACCAGCAACCGATGTTCATAAAGCACGCACAAGCCGTTGTCGTTAAGCGGACACATGAACTGCGGCCTCGCACCAATGGCCAAGGCCTTGGCGCATTGCAGCAGCCATGTTCGCGAACGTTTGAGGAGTGCATCCTGCTGAATTATATCAAGCCGTCTGAAGCCAATCCAAAGAAATGCCCACTCGGTGTATGTGTGGTGGAGGAAATAGGAATCACAGCAATTATCCGGGCATCCATTGCAGGAAAATTGCAGCTCCCGTGCTACCCTGGCATATTCGTTCTGGAGTTTGTGATAAATTTCTTCCAGTCTCGTAGTCAGGATATCAGGCAATTCCACCTCTTTCAAAAGATTACTCATTGTTACCACGAAACACCCAACATCATGCAGTTAATTCCACTCCCTATCCCCAACAGGGCACCTCTTTGACCGGAATGAAAGACCCCCTGCTCCATGGCCATGGCCATGGTAATAGGTGCTGAAACCGACCCGACATTGCCAAGAATCTGCAGGGTCTCATAATTTTTTTCCGGTGGTAACCCCAGTTTCTCAAAAAGCAGTTTGGCATGTGCCGCACCTACTTGGTGGCAGAAAAACCTGTCTATATCTGCTGCCTGCCAACCACTTTTCCCGGAAAAGAGTTCCCACGTCGCAAGTGCCGTTTCCACCCCCCGATGCAACAGTTCCTCAGAGTTGGTGGCCATGAGGATGGTATTGCCCCCATGTTGTCCACCATGACAGAGATCGGAGTGTGCTGTGTTAGCCCGCCAGGCACCATGCACCAATCGGGGCCGATCCTCATTATTCTCTGTGCGCCGCATATACAGCGCAACCGATCCGGAGCCTATGGTAAGCGATGCAAAGGCCGGTTTAATTCCCTTCCGGGTCAAGGATTTATCACTCTCCAGCGCCAGAAGTGTTGATTCAAGCAAATCCTCGGCAGTCTCGCCTGAGACAATAAGCCCGTTAGCCACCTGCCCAAGTTCAATCATATTGGCCAACATCACCATGCCATCCAAAAAACCCAGGCAGGCATTGGAAATATCAAAAATCAGGGCGGAGGGGGAAAGTCCCAGCTTTTCATGCACAAAGGAAGCCGTTGCCGGCTCCATCATGTCACGTGAAACAGAGGTGAAAATCAGGCATTCGATGTCGTGCGGATCAAGCCCGGCGCTTTCAAGAACCCGCCGGCCGGCAAGGGTGGCTGCCTCGCTCGGTCTTGTGCCTTGAGGCCAGAGGCGCCTTTCCTTGATCCCGCTCATCAACTCCAATCTGCCGGCAGGGAGACGCAATCTCTCATACAATTGCGACAATCTTTCCTCAATCTGTTCCGAGCTGATAACCCTCGGGGGCAGTTCGTAACCAATGGTGTGCAGACAAACCTGTGAATAATGTATCATAAATACTCAGAGTCCTCCTTTCCCCTGTTGCTTGTCAACACACCGGTATTTCTCATTTATCATCTGCACTTTCAGAGAGCTGCAAGCACATCAAGATGTTTGAGAATCTTCTCTTTAGTAACTGGACGGACCATACTTCCATCAAAACCGTAGTCCTGTAAAGCCGCCACCTTCTGGGTATCCCCCACCCCAATGATCATCGCTCGTTGTCCCGAGTACTCCTCCAACTGTCGAATGAGTTTAACCACCTTGAGGCTTTCTAGCTGTGGTGTGAATACATCGAGAATAATGAGATCAAAATGCGAAAGAGAAGCCTCATACATCGCCGACCTTGGCGTCTCGGCAAGAATAACCTGCCATCCGGACTCAATAAGGGTGCGGACAAGAACGTTCTGGCTGCTCGGGTCACCATCCACAACCAAGGCCCGGTTGGTGAGAAATTTTGCAATGACTTCAAGTAACTGCGTTTTCTCCAGCGGTTTTGCAAGATAGTCATCCATGCCCGCCTGCAGACATTTCTCCCGGTCTCCAGGCATAGCCTGAGCAGTCAGGGCGACGATATCCACATGGCCGCCGTGCTTCCGCTCATGCTTTCTGATTTCCCGAGTCGCTTCAAGACCGTCCATTCCCTCCATCTGGACATCCATAAGAACCATCTGATAGGCACCGCTGCACGCCTCTTTGACTGCTGCCTCACCGTTCTCAACAGCAGTGACCTGGACGCCCTGTTGTTTGAGGATGGTTTCAATAAGTATCCTGTTGATGGGTTCGTCCTCCGCAAGCAACACCTTGGCACCCCTCAGGACAGGGGTGCCGCTTTCAGTGATACTCTCGAGGGCAGTATTGGCCTTTTCCTCAAGGCTCAGAATATCGGAGACCTCTTTAAAGGGGAGTTCGAACGAAAAAATCGACCCCCCCGGCCCACTCTCCACCGCGATTTCCCCACCCATTAATTTGACAAGCTGGGAACACACGGTAAGTCCCAACCCGGTGGTCCCGACCGATAGCGGCAGGGAGACGTTGGGGACACCCTTCCGTCTGAAGTAATGACTTATCAGTTCGAGTTTTTCCGGTGCAATACCGGACCCCGTATCTTCGACAATGAATTTCAACCGAAGGGTGTTCCCACTGTCATAGCCGCAGTTTTCAATTCTGATGGAAACAGTACCTTGGTGGGTATATTTGATCGCATTATTTACAAGATTGGTGAGAATCTGCACGAGGCGGGCAGGATCTCCGTGCACATAGGCGGGAACTTCAGGAGTAATGCTGCAGGTGAGCGAGATGTCCTTTTTCTGAGCAGTGAGTTTTAGCACATAGAGATCATCGTCAAGGCTTTCCTTGAGGCTGAAATCTTCCGGTTCGATAAGCAACTCGCCGCTTTCAATTCTGGAAAAATCCAGGACCTCATTCACCACTACCAGCAGTCGATCAACGGACGAACTGACCATTTCCAGGTATAACCGCTGTTCGGGAGACAAATCCGTTTCCAAAACAAGATTTGTCATCCCGATGACGCCGTTCATTGAAGAGCGAATCTCATGGCTTACGTTTTCGAGAAAAACACTCTTCACCCGGCTGGCGACCTCAGCGCGGACAAGACCCGCTTCGCAATTGCGATGCTCAGCAGCCCCCTGTTCGGCGCTTTCGCCGTTGAGGATCGCCTGCACCGCTCTTTTTTTCAACAACTCACTCGTCCTCTTCTGCTTAGCCAGTTGTGCTCTTAATTCCTCAACCTGCTGCTGCAGCTTTTCAATTTCTGCCACACCCACCTCCCATTGATCCTTCAGGATTCATTCACACAAGCGGCATCGTTTATCCCGCGATAGGCCAGAACCACTGCTACGCCATGACGCAATATTGCAGTGATCATTATCGGAATGCAGGATTTTAGTTAATTTCGAAATGCAACTCGTTGTCTGTAGTATTAATAATATGACGAACTAATTACCATTGGAAATTCACTCGGGCAACTAACTTTGCTTCCTCCATATATTTTCCTTTTCAGCCACAGCTGAGGTGATGGTTCCGGTCCGATGACGAAACTCCCAACACTTATGAATCTTCGTGTCTCGGGAAAAATCAAAGGGCAGTGATTGTCTGGAGATATCTGTAACTGCATATTTTTCCAACAAATTCTCGCCAAGATGAAAACGCCGGAAATTGGTCGAAAAAATCAGCAACCCATTGATATCCAAGCAGGACATCGCCAGTTGCATCAACCGAACATGATCTTCTTGGATATCAAAAACCCGCATCTCTTTTTTGGTGTTGGAAAATGTCGGGGGATCGATAAAAATCAGATCATAGGTCGTGTTGCACTCACCAAGCCACTCAAGGCAGTCAGCCTTCTCAACCCTGTTGGTTATCTCCCCCAGGCCATTCAAGGCCAAATTCATTCTCGTCCACTGCAGATAGGTGGCTGAAAGATCGACCGTTGTTGTGCTCAACGCCCCTCCCAAGGCCGCATGTACCGTCGCGGTCCCGGTGTATCCGTAGAGGTTGAGAAACCGTTTGCCCTTCGCCAACACAGAGATTTTTTCGCGAATCGGCCGGTGATCAAGGAAGAGGCCAGTGTCAAGATAATCGGTGAAGTTGACCAGGAAAGAGCATCGTCCCTCCTTGATCTCATACATCTTACGGTTGTTTCCCTTCTTTTCATACTGCTTCCGGCCTTTCTGACGCTCCCGGGTTTTGAGAAAAACCCGGTCAGACCTCGTCCCCAGGATCTCTTTAACGGCAATGACCGCACTGCCCAATCGGGCTGCGGCAATTTGCGGATCAATGGTTTTTGGAGGCGCCCATTCCTGAATATGTACCCATTTCCCATAGAGATCAATGCTGACATTATACTCAGGAAGATCGCGATCATACACCCTAAAACAGGAAACCCCCTCTTGTTCAGCCCATTTCAGCATTTGCTTGAGATTTTTGCGGAACCTGTTGGCAAACTCATTGCCGCTTTCGTCGTTGCTTTGCGCCACCGGTTGCCAAAGAAAATCCTGTGCCCCCCCGTCGACATGGCCGATAAGCAGGCGGCAGGGTATTGAACCATTATAAAGCCGATATTTATTGTCCCAGGACAGTCCGAAGCTGTCGGTCAACTCCGGGTTGGCAATGAAAACCCCGACCCTCCATCCTGAAAATCGCTGTCGCAGTATCCTGCCATAGCCCCTATACAGTTGCGTCACCAGTTCGGTTTCTGAAAGCCGTTCGCCGAAAGGCAGATTGCTGAGCACCAAGCCGTGTTTAGCAGGGGCCTCAAGGCTAGCCACCGCCCCTTGCTTTATGGTGATATGTTGATCAAGCCCTGCCAATTGGGCATTTTTCCGGGCCGCTCGAACGACGGTGGGATCACAGTCGTAACCAACGATGAGAGGCCACTCTTTGTTTTCACCGGCCTCTTCTCGCACCGCAGCCTCCTCAACAAGACTGCGCCAGAGTTTGTCGTCATGACCGAGCCACCCCAGAAAACCATAATAGCTACGCGATAATCCGGGTGCGGAATCAGCAAACATCAGTGCCGCTTCAATGAGCAAAGTGCCGGTACCGCACATCGGGTCAATAAGTGTCTGCGGATCGCTCAACCAACCACTCAGGGCGACAATAGCGGCCCCCAAGGTTTCCTTCAAGGGTGCCTTGCCGGACGCGTCGCGGTATCCACGGCGATGTAGACTCTCACCCGATAAATCAAGAGAAATGGTGGCGACATTATTGTCAATATGCAGATGTATCTGTACCCCGGGACGGTCGGTTTTTACCGATGGCCTTTTCCCGGTGCCGATCCGAAAATGATCAACCAAACCATCTTTAAGTCTGAGCGCCGCAAAACGGCTGTGGGTAATCCTGGATTCTCCGGACAAGGTACAACCCACGGCAAAGGTGGTATCTTCGGTGAGATGCTCCCGCCAATTGGCAGATAAAGAGGCGTTGTAGAGTGAATCTGCGTCGGTTACGGCAAACTGCCACAATTCGAGAAAGACCCGAGAGGCAAAACGTGACCAAAGGCAACAGCGATAGGCACACTCAAGAGTCCCACGCCATCGCACCACCCCAACGCCGGCAACAACATCTTGCCCGCCAAAGA
>JBBQVT010000081.1:0-17847 GCA_038211245.1 Desulfobulbales bacterium
GGTTCATCCGGCTAAAGCGTACTTTTTAAAATCGAAAGTGGACATACCTCTTTCCTTTATGGTGATCGGCATCAACACATAAAGGAGGTAGAAATATGTCCACAAGCATATTGTATCATGGATTCGGCATTTATGGATATCGGTACGTCAGTTCGCAATATCAGCAGGGGACGATTGTCTTCACCGTTGCAAAAGAGGAGCGTGCCCTGCGCTGCCCATCTTGCCAGGGAAGGCATGTTAGCCGCCGTGGGGCTCAACTGCGATGGTTTCATACCCTGCCGATTGGCAGAAAACAGATCTACATTCGATTGCATATACCGCGGGTGTTTTGCCGCGATTGTTCGGTCGTCAGACAAATCAGCCTCGGTTTTGCCGACCCGCGTCGAACCTATACGAAATCTTTCGAGCGCTATGTTGTGGAGCTTTCGCGTCATATGACCATTCAGGACGTAGCCCTTCATCTCGGTGTCGGCTGGGATCTGGTTAAAGAAATCCAAAGGCGGCATCTCGTCAAAAGATTCTCCCGTCCTCGACTCAAGAGGTTGAAACGAATTGCTATCGATGAGATATCCATCGGCAAAGATCATCGATATCTGACTGTTGTTCTTGATCTTCTTACCGGTGCAGTAGTTTTTGTCGGCGACGGTAAAGGGGCGGAGGCTCTGGGGCCGTTTTGGCAACGGCTGAAATGCTCCCGTGCGAAAATTGAGGCTGTGGCGATAGACATGTCTCCGGCATATATTTCGGCGGTTTCCGGCAATCTTCCGAATGCCGCTATCGTTTTCGATCATTTTCATATCATCAAACTTTTCAACGAAAAACTTTCCGATTTGCGGAGAAGCATCTATCAGAAACTCAACAAAACCGGCCAGAAAGTTCTGAAAGGAATTCGCTGGTTACTCTTGAAAAATTCCCACAGATTGCGTCCCAAATATCAAGAGAAACAACGCCTTGCAAAAGCGTTACGGATAAATACCGCCCTGGCCACAGCCTATTACCTCAAAGAAGACCTCGGTCAACTTTGGTCCCAGCAGAATAAACACGAGGCAAGTTTGTTTCTCGATTCATGGATAGTCCGTGCAAGCCAATCGGGTGTTTCCATGCTCAACTCTTTCTCCAAAACTCTTGACCGGCATCGTCATGGTATCCTGGCCTACTATCAATTTCCTATCACTACCGGTCCTCTCGAAGGAACAAACAATAAGATCAAAACTCTACAGAAACAGGCCTATGGATATCGTGATATTGAGTTTTTTAAATTGAAAATCTATGCGTTGCATGAAACCAAATATGCGTTGGTTGGATAAAGTAAAAAGTACGCTTTAGCCGGATGAACCAAAAAGGTTGAGTGGTTTTGATATACCAAAACAGCGCCTGACACTGCAAAAGCTGGACGTGTAACAAGGCCTAGGAAAATAAAGAACCATCCCTTGCTTAGTGCCAACCATTTATTTTTGCCTATCGTAACAATGCACATGTCAAGACCACATTGGTTGTATGTTTTCCTTGACTTATACATGATTTAACAGAAGACTGCCTTTGATTATGCTGAAGAATTTTGTTTCTTACCATTCTGGAAACTCAAAGGTAGAAAATAATGCAAAACGTGTTTTCTTTTCGGGATAGGATCATTGATGAATACTCTATTTTTTCACGGAGTTTCAGCAAAATATCTGCAGCAGACATCCTCGTCGAAGTAGAGCGTCAATACGGCCTCGGTCGTTATTGGCCGGAACCACTGATCCAGATCAACCCTAATTATCTTCAGAAAGGGTCTCTCCATTCCCTCGTTGAGCAAGGATTATTGCATCCTGCATGTATCGACATTTTTCAAAGGGGCAAAGCCGAAGGGCACCCGACACCGATCAATCTGTACGCCCACCAACTGGAGGCGATAGCAAAGGCTAATAACCAATCGAGCTATGTGGTTACCACCGGGACAGGCTCTGGAAAATCCCTCGCCTTTTTCATCCCTATAATCGACCGTATTCTCAAAGCAAGAAAGGCTGGAGAAAAACAGAGAACTCGCGCAATTGTCATTTATCCGATGAACGCCTTGGCAAACAGTCAACTGGAGGAGATCAACAAATATCTCCACGGGTACCCCGATGGAAAAAAACCTTTTACAGTTTCGAGATACACCGGCCAGGAAAGACAGCAGATCCGCCAAGGTATTGCCGAAAACCCACCTGATATCCTTCTTACCAACTTCATGATGCTGGAGTTGATTCTGACCCGCTATGAGCCGATTGACCGCCAAGTGGTTGAAAACTGCCGTGGTCTCGAATTTCTTGTCCTTGATGAGTTGCATACGTACCGCGGCCGACAGGGTGCCGACGTCGCCATGTTGGTGCGTCGACTGCGCCAGCGACTGAGTGCTGACAAACTCATCTGCATAGGCACCTCGGCAACCATGTCAAACAAAGGCACAATTGAAGACCAACAGAAAACCGTTGCTGAGGTAGCAACGAAACTTTTCGGAACGCCAATTTCCGCTCATGATGTAATCACTGAAACCCTCGAACGAGTAACCAACCCTGCCTTGAATATCGAGGCAATAAAGCCCTCGTTGGCCAAAGCAATAAAAAACCCTGCATTGCAATGGACGAATTTCGACACCTTCCGCTCTGATTCTTTGGCAATATGGGTAGAATTAAATCTTGGCATTGATCTCACCGATCTCGCGAAGCCCAGGAAGGCTCGGCCATTGACCCTCTCGGAAGCAGCTGAACGACTCGGCCAGGATGCTGGTCTTCAATTCGCAGAAGCAAAAAGTGCTTTACAGAGTTTTCTTGTCGCGGCCCACGAACTGCAGACACCTCAGGGACAATCTCCTTTCGCCTTCAAACTCCATCAGTTCATCAGTGGACCGGGAAAGGTATTCACAACGCTCGAGCCCGCAGGTCAAAGGCACATAACGCTTGACGCCCAACGCTTTGCCCCGGGCCGGCAAGATGAGATGGTAATGCTCTATTCCACTCACTTTTGTCGTGACTGCGGCCAGGAGTACCATCCCGTCTGGCGTCACGAAGGAGGGATTATTCAATATATTCCTCGGGAAATAGACGATATCGCCAACGACAATACCGACCGGACGTTTGGATTTCTGGCCCCGGCCCAAAACACCCAGCAATATCAGGGCGCGATGGAAGATCTCCCCGAGAATTGGCTTGATCTCACCAAGGCGACACCTAAGGTCAAGCCGAACTATCGTTCCTTTGAACCCTTGCGAGTACTGGTCAATGTCCAGGGGCATGAAGGTAGTGGTGAACGGCATTGGTTTATTCCCGGCAAATTTCGTTTCTGCCTCAACTGCGGCACGGCCCATGAATCGTATGGCAAAGATGCCAACCGCCTGTCAAGTCTCTCCGGGGAAGGGCGTTCTTCCGCCACGACGATGCTCACCTTGAGTGCTTTGCGTCAGCTCTTTAGCGTGCCAGAGCCTCCTGAAAATATACCTGACCCCCGGAAACTCCTCGGCTTTTCTGATAACCGGCAGGATGCTGCCCTGCAGGCCGGTCATTTTAACGACTTCATCTTTCTTCTCACCCTTCGCTCGGGATTGGTTGCCGGTTTACAGAATCACCATGGAACCCTTACCGAGGAAGACCTGGCTGAAGCAACTTTCAAGGCGCTTGGTTTTGACCGAAATGAAGAAGGTATCCTTGCCGAGTATCTTAAATCGCCTAACCTGGTTGGCCTCGCCCTTCAGGAAGCGCAACGGACGCTCCGTTTTATCCTCGGATATCGCTTGATTCGTGACCTGAGGAAGGGGTGGCGTTTTAACAATCCCAATCTACAGCAACTCCGATTGCTTTCGATCAACTACCAGGGGCTTGCCGACTTTAGCGCTGATCAAACGCTTTTTTCAAGTCACTCGGTCCTTGAACGGATGCGACCGGCAGAAAGAGAGGCCATGGCCAGATTCATCTTTGCCGAGATGCACCATAGCCTCTGTCTCGAATCACGGTACCTTGATGCAAATGATCAGGATAAGGCCAGAAACAATGCCTACAACTACCTCAATGAGCGCTGGTCATTTGCCCAAGATGAGCTCCTCTTCACCTCAAGGTTCCTTTTTTTAGACAAACGCCCGGAAGTCCGTGGAAAAGCTCGTGAAGACTTGGTCAGTGGCGGGCCTCGCTCTCGGCTTATTCGCCTGCTCAAACAATCAGAATTTTGGCGCAACAGCGAATTCTCGGGGCAGATTCAGACATGGAAAGCCCCTGAAGTCGTCGAACTCCTAGCATCCTTCCTGCAATCAGCGCAGCGCTATGGCTATGTCCAATCCACCAGTGTCGGACAGGGATTGACCGGCTGGCGGTTGAAGTCCTCCGCTCTGCTCTGGCAACTCCAGGACGATGCGCCTGACCTGGATAAAACCAACACCTTCTTCCGCCAACTCTACCTCACCACGGCCGAGGTCCTCTCCCTTCCTCATCATCCACTTTTCGAATTCGAGGCCCATGAACATACCGCCCAGGTCGATGCCGGAAAGCGAATATTCCTTGAATCCCGCTTCCGCTTCACTTCCCAGGACAGAGAAGATTGGCTCAAGGAATCGGGGAACGAGGCACCCTTGCAAAGACTGCCGGTACTCTTCTGTTCTCCCACTATGGAACTCGGCGTAGACATCTCTGCCCTAAATACCGTCTATCTGCGCAACGTCCCACCGACCCCGGCCAACTATGCACAGCGTAGCGGGCGAGCCGGCAGGTCGGGACAACCGGCCTTGGTCCTCACCTACTGCGCTGCACTCAGCCCGCACGACCAATGGTTTTTCCGCAATGCCACCCAAATGGTGCATGGTGTGGTGAGACCACCTACCCTCGACCTTGCCAACCGTGACCTTATTGAAAGCCATCTGCACGCCGTCTGGCTGGCCAACGTCGAACATGCACTTGACCCTAGCATCGCTCCTCTTCTTGACCTCGAAGAGAAAAATAAACCCTTGAAAAAAGAACTGTGGGACTGTTTTGTTGATCCTGTAGTACAGGCTCGTGCCCTCAGCCATGCCCAGCAGATAATTGACCAGGTTGAAAACGAACTCGGCCCCGAGACCGCCCCCTGGTTCAATGAGAGTTACGTTCAGGGTGTTATTGCCAAGGCTCCCTCGGCCTTCGACTCCTCTCTTGACCGTTGGCGTAACCTCTTTGATGCAACCCTGCAGCAGATGAAGATGGCGGATGATATCGTCAAAAGTCATGCTGCAAGACCAGGGGAAAGGGACAATGCCCGCCGCCGGTACGGTGATGCCGCCCGCCAATATGCATTGCTGTTAAAAACCGGGGATACCCAGAATTCTGATTTTTATACCTACCGCTACCTGGCCAGCCAAGGTTTTCTTCCCGGTTACAATTTTCCCCGCCTGCCCCTGATGGCTTGGATTCCAGGTCGAGGAGGTTCCGGCAGGGGCAAAAATGAAGAGGGCAACATGGTCAGCAGGCCACGTTTTCTGGCCCTGTCGGAATTCGGTCCAAGAAGTCTTATCTATCATGAAGGGCAGACCTACCGGGTTATCCGGGCCAAGCTCAATGTCAGTGCCGCTGACAATGTATCAGCCGACAGTACTCTAGCCACCGTCTCCAGTCGGGTCTGTTCAAATTGTGGCTACGGGCACATGGGAGAAGAAAGCGCCCCGGACCCCTCCGAAAATGTCTGCGAAAACTGCTCGGCTCAGCTCACCGACCAAGGCCGCATCAATAATTTGTACAGGATTGAAACTGTCGAGACGATCCCTGTCGAGCGAATTTCCGTCAATGATGAAGAGCGCCAGCGCCAGGGCTTTGAACTGCAGACCACCTATCGGTTTCTACCAGGGCCGGATGGTCTGATTCAAAAATCAAAGGCGAGTGTTTTTTCCGGTGAAGAAGAACTGGCTACCTTGACCTATGCCCCTGCAGCCCGTCTGTGGCGCATCAACCGCGGCTGGCGAAGACGTCTGAACAAGAGTCAGCTCGGCTTCTATATCAACCCGGTTTCAGGCCAGTGGAGCAAACAGGAAAACCCGGAAGAAGAGACGGAAACAAAACCTGATGAATCTTTACTGGGCAAAATCGCCAATCAGCGCATTGTTCCCTTTGTCGAGGACCATCGGAATATCCTTATCCTGCGCCCCGCCAAACCTCTCGACATAAATGCCATGGCAACCCTCCAGGCTGCTCTCAAAAGGGGCATCGAACAATGCTTTCAGATTGAAGAGTCGGAAATGATGGCCGAACCTTTGCCGGTTTCCGATAATCGCCAGGCAATCCTTTTTTATGAGTCTGCAGAAGGAGGGGCAGGTGTCCTCAGCCGCCTCGCCGGAGAAACCGATCAACTCGCCGAAGTGGCGCGGACTGCGTTGCGTCTCCTCCATTTTGCTGTCCCAGACGCCCCTTTTGCCATGGAGACTCTTCCGGCAGCAGAGCAGTTTCGCCCGGACGGCAACCGTATCTGCGAGGCAGGCTGCTATCAATGCCTCCTCTCCTATTATAACCAACCGGATCATGACAAAATCAACAGGCAGGATCAAACTGTACTGAAACTTTTAGTTGCCCTCGCCAATGCCAATGTCCGCTCCGAAATCACTATAAATCTCCCAAATGACCACAACGAGCATGTGGATACTCCAGCTGAATGGCTGAAGGCGCTCGATGCTAAAAACCTGCGCAGGCCGGATACTCTCAACCACCCAATGAATATTGGTGAAGCAAAAGCTGATGCATTGTACAAAGCACAGCGTGCCTTGATTTTCTTTAAAGAGCCGGCAGCCGAGGTAATCACCTATGCCGAAGACCGCGGCTTTCGAATTCTGGTCTTCCCGCCGGATGCACAGAGGTGGCCGACATTATTTAGTGACTATCCTGATATTTTTGGAGAGCAGGTGTGAGTATGGAAAATGCAGTTTTCGACTTTGCCCCCGGGGCGCTGATAAAGGCTCGTGGTCGGGAATGGGTCGTGCAACCCAGTTCAAACAGAGCCGTCCTGAAACTTCGTCCCTTAGGCGGCTCTGATGAGGACCTGGTAACACTCCTGCCTGAACTGGAGCCTACTCCTCCGAAACCAGCTACCTTCCCTTGGCCGACGCCCGATAATCCAGGCTCCCATGATGCCGCAATACTTCTGCGCGACGCCCTGCAACTGAAACTGCGAGCAGGGGCCGGTCCCTTTCGCTCCTTTGGCAATATTGCCGTCGAACCTCGGGCCTATCAGATGGTACCCCTGTTGATGGCTCTGCGCCTGCCTACTGTTCGTCTGCTCATCGCCGATGATGTTGGCATCGGCAAGACCATCGAGGCCGGTCTGATTGTCCGAGAACTCCTTGACCGCGGCGAAATTACCCGGATGGCTGTCCTCTGCCCACCGCACCTGGTTGAACAGTGGCAACAGGAGCTGGTCACCCATTTTCACCTGAAAGCTGTGTCGCTTACTTCGGCGAGTGTCAACCGACTTGAAAAAGGACTGCCTTACGGTGTCAGCCTTTTTGATCATTATCCTTTTGTCGTTGTCAGTCTCGATTACATTAAAAGCGAACGGCACCGCGACCATTTTCTGACCATCGCCCCGGAATGCATCATCGTCGACGAGGCCCACACCTGCACCACCGGCGGTCGAGGCAAACAATTGCGCTTTGAACTCCTCCAGAGGCTCTGCGCCGATGAAGCCCGCCACGTACTGCTCCTTACCGCTACCCCGCATTCCGGTGACGACACGGCCTTTCATAACCTCCTGTCCCTGCTCAGACCGGATTTTTCCGACCTGCAGGGCGTGGAAACCGGCAGCCGCAAAGCCCTGCGGGAAGATCTTGCCCTGCATTTCGTCCAACGCCGGCGAAAAGATATCGAAGAGTGGCAGGACACCAGTATTTTCCCGCGTCGCATGACCACCGAGTTTACCTACAGCCTCTCCGGCCGTTGGGGTACTTTCTTTGATCAGGTGCAGGATTATTGTATTGAACAGGCCGCTCATGCCGAAAAAGAGCAGGGCCAGGGTGCTCGCCTGATCTGGTATGCCACATTAGCGCTTCTGCGCTGTGTCGCCTCCTCACCGGCTGCAGCTGCCAAGGCCCTGACCACCAGGCTATCCGGCACCTTGGAAGAAATGGAGACCTTGGCCGAAGACGAACGGCTCTATGATGGCGAGGCGGATAATCTCTCGATAAGCGATCTCGAACCTGCGGCCCAGCTCAATGATGCGGCCTACCTCGAACTCCTCATCGAAGAGGCTACAGCCCTTTCCGGCAGCAAGGGCGACCCGAAACTTGCCGTGCTGATCAAGCACATGGAAGAATTGCTCCGAGACGGTTTCCGCCCGGTTGTCTTCTGCCGCTATATCGCCACTGCACACTATGTGGCTGAACACCTGCGAGCCCATTTCAAAGACGTTACCGTCGACAGCGTTACCGGCGAATATACCCCGGAGGAGAGGGAAGTGCGGGTCAGTGAACTCGGGCTCTCCGACCGGCCCATTCTGGTGGCCACCGACTGCCTTTCAGAAGGGGTGAACCTGCAAACCTATTTTACCGCTGTCGTTCATTATGATCTGGCGTGGAATCCGACCCGTCATGAACAACGGGAGGGCCGGGTGGATCGATTCGGGCAGAAGGCCAAAGAGGTCCGCTGCTCCTTGCTTTATGGTCAAGATAACCCCGTAGACGGTTTCATCCTCAACGTCATCCTCCGCAAGGCTGAGGCCATCCGCCGCGAACTCGGCGTGCTCATTCCGATGCCGGCAGATGAACAGCGGATCAATCAGGCCCTGATCAAGGCCTCCCTGATGAAACGTCAGCAGAAAAAAAGCCCCAAACAGCTTGACCTCTTTGACTTCGGTGATGCCGCAAAAATCCTCGAACCCCTTGAGATCCTCTGGCAGGACGCCCTGGAAAAAGCTAAAAAAAACCGTACCGTTTTCGCCCAACGCCGCATCAAGCCGGAAGAGGTGTTGCCGGAATGGCGTCGGCAACTGCTGATACTCGGCGGTGAAGACGATGTCCTGCGTTTCGTCAAAAACGCCTGCGCTAGGCTCAACGCTCCTCTCGAACCCTTCCGTAACGGCGCCTACCGTCTCTTACCGCAACATCTGCCGCTGGCCCTGCGCGAACGACTGGCACGGGAAGATATCAAAAAAGAGCTGCACCTCGATTTTCATTATCCGCCCCTGGTCGGCACCCAGTTTATCCACCGCAGCCATCCCTTGGTTGCCCTCCTCGGCGACACCCTGATCGAAGGTGCCCTGGCCGGTGATCAGGCGTATACCACTAGAGCCGCCGCAACCATTACCGCCGACGTGGAGGTGCTGACGACGGTCTATCTTCTGCGTCTCCGCCACCAGTTGACTTACAACCGTAAAGGTGAAACCGGAACCCTGATGGCCGAAGAAACGGTTGCCCTGGCCGTTCGCGGCCGGGTCAGTCCGGAGTGGATTGACGATGCAGATATCTCCGGCCTCTTGAATATCACTCCCAGCGCCAACCTGCCTGCTGAAATGGCACGCCGCGAGATCGCCGCAGCCCTGACTTTTCTTGAGGCCAGCCGGGAAAAACTGGCAGAACTTGCCGAGGCCCGAGCCGAAGGCCTTCTTGCCGACCACCGCCGGGTTAGAGAGGCGGCGCGTGACCATGGCAGTTATACTGTCCGCCCCTGTCTGCCGGTTGACGTAATCGGGGTCTCCGTTCTCCTGCCGGACAGCCTGTAAGGAAAAGTGCCATGACGAAACGAAACCATGAAACCCTGTCATTTGACACAATCCGACTTGAAGGCGCTCTCTTTGTCCCCGATCTCCTCGAAAAAATAGCCCGTGGTGAACACAGCGGCCAACGCGAGACCGACTACCATATCCCCAAGGGTCTGAGGCTCCATGATGAATACGGTCGGGCCTTCCAGATCGTCATTGCCCAATGGAAGACCTTTGCCCCGACTCTTAATCGCCGGGACATCGATGCACTCTCAACCACCAGGAATTTTGTCCAAGAACTCCTCAAAGATACCCTGGGTTATGCACTTGATGCAGCCACAACCATTACTCTCGCCGAGCGGAGTTATCACATTCCCTTCATGGCCTGCGGCCGGGTGCCTATTTTTATCGGCCCCAGCCATCTCTTGCTCGATGATGTTGCAAGCCTGTTCAATATCGAGGGCTCAGGCAGCAGAAAAAGAAGTGTTTTCCGTCTCGCCCAAGAATTCCTCAATGCCAGTGTCGCCTGCACCTGGGCAATAGTAACCAACGGTCGACGGATCAGACTGCTCCGCGATTCATCCACCCTTACCCGCCCCTGTTTTCTGGAATTTGACCTGGAAACCATCCTTGATGGTAACCGCTACCCGGATTTTGCCGCCCTCTGGCGAACCTTCCACAGCAGCCGGGGTGGAGTGGCCGGCACTCCTGGAACCGCCTGTATCTGGGAGCAGTGGCGGAAGGAAGGCCAGGCCGTCGGCACCCGGGTACGGGAAGGGTTGCGCTTTGGCGTTACCAAGGCCCTGGTCGCCCTGGGCAGCGGTTTTCTCGGACATCCGGCCAATGACGCCCTGCGGGAGAGGCTCGGTGACGGCAGCCTGACTCCTGATGACTTTTTCCAGGAATTGCTGCGCCTGGTCTACCGTTGCCTCTTCCTCTTTACCCTGGAAGAACGAAAAGATGAACAGACCGACATCCCTCTTCTCCATCCACCGGATACCAGCCAGGAAGCGCAGACTGCCCGTACCGTTTACACTGAAGGCTATTCCCTGAAACGCCTGCGCAACTGGGTATTGCGAGGTACCGGCCGCGACCGACACGATGATCTTTGGCAAGGGCTTACCATTGTCTTTCGCGCCCTGCATCATGGAGAACCCCGCCTGGCCCTGCCTGCCCTTGGCGGTCTTTTCAGCCCTGAGCAATGCCAGTCCCTCGATTCTTCAGCCCTCCCCAATCAGGCACTACTCGAAACAATACTCTGCCTGCGCTGGGCACATGTTGAAGGAAACCTCGTCCCCGTCGATTACCGCAATATGGGGCCGGAGGAGCTGGGCTCGGTATACGAAAGTCTGCTCGAACTGGTCCCTGCCGTCAACCTGCCGGCCAGGCAGTTCGGCTTTGTCGGCATCACTGAGGAAGGCGATGCCTCAGGCCATGCCCGCAAGACTACTGGCTCCTATTACACCCCGGACAGCCTGGTACAGGAACTGATTACCTCCGCCCTTGAACCGGTCATTCAGTCCCGCTTGGCTGCCCGCCCGGATAATCCGACAGAGGCGCTCCTTGCCATCACCGTTATCGATCCGGCCTGCGGCAGTGGCCATTTCCTCCTTGCCGCCGCCCGCCGCCTGGCTGAGCATCTGGCCGAACTGCGGTCCGTCGATGGTGCAGTGCGGCCGGAGGATTACCGTCACGCCCTGCGCGAAGTTATCGGCCATTGCATCTTCGGGGTCGACAAAAATCCCATGGCCCTGGAGCTGGCCCGCACCGCTCTCTGGCTGGAGGGCTTTGAATCGGGTAAGCCCTTATCCTTTTTAAACCATCATCTGGTCTGTGGCGATGCCCTGCTTGGTTTAATGGACTTCAAGCAACTGACGGCCGGTATCCCCAAGGAGGCCTACAAACTCCTCTCGGGAGATGATCCGGAGGTTTGCAAGATGCTGGCCCAGAAAAATCGGGACAGCTTGCGGCCCTGGCAATCGCGGCAAAAGCAAGGCTACCTTTTTCCGCAGGCGGAATTACAGGACAGCTGGCAGCGGTTTATCGCCGTTGAAAGGCTCCCGGAAGGAACGGTTGCCGAGATCGAGGCCAAAGCCAAGGCCTACGCGGCCTTTCTTGACACCACCGAAACCAGCCCCCTGCGTCATGCCGCCGACTGCTTTGTCGGCGCCTTCCTGGCCCCGAAGACATCGGAATCCATCGCCATCCCCACAACTGCCAACCTGTTGATAGAACTCTTTGCCGATTCGGCGGACGAAAACCATCCCCTTTGTCTGAAGACTGCCAGGCAGGTCTGCGTCGATAACCGTATCCTGCACTGGCCTCTGGTCTTCCCGCAGATCGCCGGCAAGGGTGGTTTTGACTGTGTCCTTGCCAATCCGCCATGGGAACGCATCAAACTGCAGGAGGAGGAATTCTTTGCGACTCGCAATCAGGAGGTGGCTGCCGCAAGGAACAAGGCTGAGCGCGGCCAGCGCATAATCTGGCTGGCCCAGGGTATGCTGTCCATACATCTCTCTCCCCAGCTTGGCCATGACCCGAGAATCTGTGAGACTGAAAAAAGGACCTATCGCGAATTTATCATCGCCCGCCGTACCGCCGAAGCCGCCAGCCTCTTTGCCCATCTCAAGGAAGATGATGGCGGTCGTTATCCGCTCACCGGAGTCGGCGATGTCAACACCTACGCCCTCTTTGCCGAGACAATAAATCGCCTTATCGCTCCGGATGGCCGAGCAGGCTTTATTGTCCCCACCGGTATCGCCACCGACGATTCGACCAAAATGTATTTTTCTGCCATCACCCAGGAGAGTCGTTTGGTCAGTCTCTATGATTTTGAGAACCGTGAGGCCATTTTCCCCGGAGTCCATCGCAGCTATAAATTCTGCCTGCTAACCCTGGGGCAGAGCAGCGAGGCCAACTTCAGCTTTTTCCTCACCCGGACAGAGCAGCTAGCCGAAGAAGAGCGCGGCTTTTCGTTACGATCGGAAGATTTTCTGCGGATCAATCCCAATACCGAGACCTGCCCGATCTTTCGCAGCAAAATGGACGCCGAGCTGACCCGCAAGATCTACAACCGAGTGCCGGTAATGATTCGAGAGGCTCGGGGCAAGGGGAAAGACCTCAAACCGGAGGAGAACCCCTGGGGTATTCAGTTTCAGGCAATGTTCCACATGTCCAACGACAGCCATCTCTTCGCCTTTGCAAACAGCCCGAAACACCTTCCCCTCTATGAAGCCAAGATGATCCATCAGTTTGACCATCGCTGGGCCAGTTATCATCAGGGAGAAGACGGGACCGTATCGACGGCCGATGTGCCTCTGGCGGACAAACAAGACGCCGGCTTTGCGGTTACGCCGCGGTATTGGGTTGACCAGCGCGAGGTGTACCTGCGTGTCGCCAGGTTGCCGAAAGGTTTGCTTAAAGCTCTCCAGGAGAACAACCAAGAGGTCGTGGTTTTGACTATCGCCTGCCTGCTATTTGCCCAGTGGCTCCATCGCTGTGGCATAGCAACCGCTGCGGCAGCCATGGGCAAACTTTACCCATGCTGGCAGGAGTTTGTCCGCCTCTACCCTTTTGCTGCGGATATTGCCCCCACCCAGCTTGGCCTCTGCGGCAATAGCCCAGCAGGTGGTGCAGAATTTGGCCCCCATTGTCTCCCCGCCGAGTCCATCACCAAAATTACCAATACTGACCGAACCAAGACAGCCTGGTACGACGCCAAGCCATCTGCCGTCGAAACATTTCTTGTTTCTGTCACCTCCTACCCGTGGTTCATCGATTCTGCTCCACCCCTTAACAATTCTGATGCGGTCCTTGACTATGCCGAGCAGCTACTGGAGGAAGCCTCACCGAAATGGCTGATGGGCTGGCGCGATATCTGCCGCGCAACGGATGAACGGACAGTCATTGCTGATGTGCTGCCGAGGGCAGGTGTGGGGAACAATCTTCCTTTGATGTCATTTGACAATCAGTTTTCAGCTCAAATATATGCCGCCTTATTTGGAAATCTCTGTTCTCTTGTTCTCGATTTCGTCAGTCGACATAAGGTCGGAGGAACACATCTAAACTATTTTATATATAAGCAACTCCCTATCCTCCCTCCCAAACATTACAGCGAAGCAGACCTTGCTTTTATCATCCCGCGAGTGTTGGAACTCACCTACACCTCATATGACTTACAAACCTGGGCCGAAGACCTGGGCTATACCGGCCCACCTTTTCCCTATAACCCCGAACGCCGAGCCCAACTCAGGGCCGAACTGGACGCCTACTACGCCCGGCTCTACGGCCTGACCCGCGACGAACTCCGTTATATCCTCGACCCGGCCGATATCATGGGCAAAGACTACCCCTCGGAAACCTTCCGTGTCCTCAAAAACAACGACATCCGCAACTTCGGCGAATATCGCACCGGACGTCTGGTCCTGGAAGCATTGGATAGATTGGAACGAGCCGATTTAACAATAAGGAAAGAACTATGTTGATTCACCTCAGTCTTGAAAATTTTAAGATCTGGAAATCGACCGGCCCCATGCGTCTTGCACCGGTAACATTACTGCTTGGAACCAACTCTTCCGGCAAATCCAGCCTTATCCAGGCGCTATTGCTCATTCGTCAGACTGTCAAAAGTGGCGACGACAATCAAGATCTTAACCTAGGCAATCCAGATGCCGGCGATTCGGTTGCTTTAGGTCAGTATAAGGATCTGTTGTGTCGGTTCGGTTCGTCTTCAAAGGTAGGAATCGAATTTCGTTGGAGCGTCAGCGGTAAAACGGCTGAATCAACAGTATTTTCGGCTTGGTATCGACGAGGTCCGGCGGGAAGTGCAGAACTGCACTCTTTGCGTCTAGGAAAAGATGGCCAAGGATTCATCGTTGAGCGTCGCAGGCCTGGGATTTACCGGCTGTCCTTGGATAACGAACGTAAAAGCCGCCTGCAGAGTGCCGATTTCCGACCAAGAAGATCATTTGCTTTTTCTCCTACTGCTCTCGAACGGCTGGGTAGTGCTGCAGATACCATTCGCGATGTTGGTCCTCAGCTCCTAGATGAACTCTCCCGTATCATTTATCTCGGTCCTGTGCGCCAACTTGCCCAGCGTGATTATGTGTGGAATGGCCAGATGCCGGCAACTATCGGCGACGATGGGGGCAAAGCGGTTGACGCTTTGATCGCAAGTGGTATTGCCGCACAATGGAGTAAACGGCTTAATAAACCTTCTATTCTCGACACATCCCTATTTCATCAAACGGAACACTGGCTAAAGGTCATGGATCTTGCTGACGGGCTCTCAGTAAAATCACTGGGAGGCTCCGGCCGTTACCAACTACTCGTCCATCGACAGGGTGAGGCTTCAAACTTGAAAGATGTGGGCGTCGGTGTCTCGCAAGTCTTACCTGTCATTGTTGCGGCCCTTCATGCCGAACGAGGGCATATAGTCATTATCGAAGAACCGGAGAGTCATCTGCACCCGCTTGCAGAATCGTTGCTTGCCGAGTTGTTTGTCACAGTTAGCAGAGAGCGTGAAGTGCAATTTATAGTGGAAACGCACTCTGAACATCTCTTCCGACGAATGCAGACATTATTGGCAAAAGGTGAGACCGAGCCCAAGAATTGCGCTATGTACTTCGTCGAACGGGAGAGTAAGGAAGCAAAACTACGGGAACTCGTCCCGGATGACGTCGGCAGAATTAAAAATTGGCCAGATAATTTTTTTGGTGATGCTCTTGGTGAAACGAGAGAGCAAGCTCGTCTAATGTTTGAACGATATAAACGAGAGCAGCAGAAATGAAAGATCGCTATGTTGTGGACACCAATGTTTTGATTGCCGCCAGCTCTATGGACCCTTGTTCACCGGTGGCGCAAGATGCGACCCCCAGTGATCCTGTTTTACGTAGAGATGTCTTCAATTGGTTGGACCACTTCCAAAATTCAAACTCTCATTTAGTTCTCGACGGACAAGGGGGGATCGAGGCGGAATATAGTCATAAGCTTGGCTTTAACGATTTTGGCCGTCAGGTAGTTATCCACAAGTATAGCACCTGCGCAGTCGACCAAGTGGATGTGCTGTACGACATAAACGGTGATGCTGTTTTGGAGGAGCCTTTACAGACCATAATCCATGATCGCGCGGATAGGAAAATGGTGGCTGCAGCCTTGGATGCCTTAGAGATGTATGGCCCCTGCACGATTGCTTTTGCTGGTGACACTGACTGGCATGGGTGGGAAACTGATTTGTGTGCTGCTGGCATTGAGTTAAAGCCGATCATTCCGCAATGGTCTAAAGCCAAGTACTTAGCAAAATTAGGACAATGAACGATTTTTTCCGTTTCCCACACACCCCGCATATTACCTGGCTTGGTGAAGGAACACCGCGTGACGACAAAGTGCTATCTCATATCGAGGCAGAGAATTTGCTCGTAGCCGTGGTCGTTGTTGAGGAAAAAATTGATGGGGCAAACTTAGGTATTTCTGTCAACCAGGACGGTGAGCTACGCCTGCAAAACCGAGGAGACTACCTTCGCGAACCTTTTACCGGCCAATTCAAGAAGCTGTCCACCTGGATAACACCCCGGAAAAATGATTTGATTTCGATGCTGGGCGATACTCTCATCCTGTTCGGAGAGTGGTGCGCGGCCCGCCATTCCGTTGCCTATGATCGTTTACCCGATTGGTTTTTAGTTTTTGACATCTATGATTCTTCAACCAGGCGCTTCTGGAGTACAAAAAGGCGAAATGAGCTTGCCGCTTTACTCGATTTACCAGTTGTTTCAGAACTATCGAGAGGAATAACGACACTCCCGTCTCTAAAAGATCTCGTACTCAATAACCCCAGCCGATACCGTGGCGGGATGATGGAAGGTTTGGTTATCAGGCAGGAGTCGGAGGACTGGCTGGAAACCCGTGCCAAACTTGTACGACCGGATTTCACGCAGGCCATTGATGAACATTGGCGCCGAAGAGCCATTGAGTGGAACGGATTGGCAAATTCAGTAAGGACAGATGATTCTAACCCCTATCGAAAAACACGGTTCCATCAAAGGAGCTGAGATGGTGGAGCTCTGCCGCATAACAAACTGCCCGATAAAATTTGCGTCCGCGCATAATTTATGCGTCAGACGCGTAAATTATGCGCAATCACGGCGGGATGGGCAAATAGAGGTAGCGCATAAACAGGAAGTTAAAAACGGCTGAAGCCGCCCCAAAGGACGACCTCGAATGCTCCTTTTACACATGGCAAACGAGTCTTCTCAAGAGATATCATAATGATCACGAGAGTCAAGCAGCAAATGCAACTATGAATAACCAAAGGATCCATTTCTTGCTGCATGCGATAACCAACGGCAATGTTGAAAAATTTATTAACACATCGTGTTAATAAAAATATTGAAATGAGCGAGAGAAATGCGTATATTCTTTAGAACAAGAAAGCTGCAGAAAATCTGTTCTGAGTCTAAGGAAAGCATTAAGCACCTGGGTGCAAAACGTGGACTGAAACTCCAACAACGGATGAGTGAATTAAAGGCAGCCGATAGTCTTGCCGACATCTCTCAATTACCGCCAGCCAGGTGCCACGAACTGACAAACAACAGAAAAGGGCAACTGTCCGTTGACCTGGAACATCCGTACCGCCTCATATTCATTCCCGCCAACGAGCCAATCCCTTTACGTGATGGCAGTTTGGCAAGAGATGAAGTCACAGAGATTGAAATCATAGAAGTTACCGACACCCATAACGAATAAGGAGGGTGCCATGTTGAAAGCACTAAAAAAATACGAATTTGAGCCTGATTACGCCACACCCCCCGGGGCCACATTGCTGGAAGTTATGGAATCCTTGGAGATGACCCAGAAAGAGCTGGCGATAAGAACGGGGTTGACCGAGCAGACCCTGACCCGCATTTTTAAAGGTAATCAACCAATCTCCTACGAGACCGCTAATCGGTTGGAATTAGTTACCCAAGTGCCGGCTGGAATGTGGAACAATCTCGAAGCGCAGTATCGTGAGCAACTCGCCAAGCTTGAAGAAAGACAGCGACTTGATGCGGAAAAAACATGGCTCAAAACCATCCCCACAAAAGAGTTGATAGAGCGGGGGCATCTGGAGGCTGGTCAGGACGAGGTGAGTTTGTTGCGTAACGTTTTATCATTTTTTGGGGTGAGCAGCGTTAATGCCTGGCATGCAATCTGGGAAAC
>JBBQVT010000082.1:0-17770 GCA_038211245.1 Desulfobulbales bacterium
TGGCCATATTGACGGACATGGAAATCTGCTTGAAGGACAGCTCTCCGCCGATGAGGTGAAAGAGGCATTACAGCCTTTTCTCAACTCAGCGGGGGTGTTGAATATTGGTCATAATCTGAAATACGATATTTCTGTTTTTAAGCAACAGTGGGGAATCGATTTCGGAGGTGAACTGGCTGACACCCTCATTGCCGCTTATCTAACAGAAAGCGGAGGCCGGTCGCTGAAGCTTGATGATCTCTGTCAGGCACGTGGCTTGCGACTGACCTCCTTTGCCGAGGTCACCGGCAACGACAAGAGGGAGGGCTGCTTTGCCTATGTGGATATAGACAAGGCCTGCAACTATAGCTGTGAAGACGTTTATGGTGCCTTGCTGCTTTGGTGGGAATTTGTTCCGTTGCTCGACGCAAAAGGACTGAACGATCTTTTTTGGCGGGTTGAAATGCCGATAGTTACCATCTTGGCGGAGATGGAGATTGCCGGTATTTGTGTCGATCTTGCCGCTCTCTCAGTTTTGTCAGAGGATTTTACCAAGAAACTCTCGATTCTTGAGGCGCAGATATATGCGCTCGCCGGGCATCCATTCAATATCAATTCGCCAAAACAGTTGGGGCAGGTACTTTTCGAGGAACAAGGCTTGGCCCACGGCAGAAAGACCAAAACCGGCTTTTCCACCGATGTTGGGGTGTTGGAAAAACTTGCGCTTAAACATCAGTTGCCGGCGGTGGTTCTGCAGTTCCGAACAATTGCAAAACTCTTGTCCACCTATGTTGACAAGCTCAGTCAACTGCAGGATCCGGCAACGGGGAGAATACACACATCCTTTAATCAGGCGGTAACGGCAACCGGTCGACTTTCAAGCAGTGAACCCAATCTGCAAAACATTCCCATCCGCACCGAGGAGGGGAGTCGTATTCGTGCGGCATTTATCCCGGGACCGGGACTGGTGTTTCTTGCAGCTGATTATTCACAAATCGATTTACGGGTTCTTGCCCACTATTCGAAGGACAAGGCATTGGTTGGGGCCTTTATTGCCGGTGAAGATGTCCATGCTCGGACAGCCGCTGAGATCTTTGGGGTTTCGCCCTTATTGGTAACTTCGGAAATGCGCCGGGTGGCAAAATCCATTAATTTTGGAATTGTTTATGGCATGAGCAGTTTTGGACTGTCTAATCAACTGGATATCGGGAGAAAGGAAGCACAACGGTTTATCGATAAGTATTTTGCTCTCTATATCGGGGTGCAGCGTTTTATGGAAGAGATTGTTCGACAGGCGCAGGCCAGCGGTTATGTCACGACCCTCCTGAAGCGCAGACGCAGTGTTCCGGATATCAATGCTAAAAACAAGGCTCAAAGAGAGTTTGCCGAACGTACGGCTATTAATACTCCGATCCAGGGAACTGCCGCTGATATTATTAAATTGGCGATGATTGAATGCCGAAAAGCGCTGCATTCGGCAGGGTTATCGGCCACGATGCTGCTACAGATCCATGATGAACTGGTCTTTGAACTTCCACAAGCGGAGGTTGATGCCACCCTGCCGATCGTCAAGTCGGCAATGGAAAATGCCATGGTGCTCGATGTGCCGCTGGTCGTGAATTTTACGGTGGGTAGAAGTTTGGCCAAATGACATCTCCCTGTTTCGATTGAAAATGCTTCATGACAATGGGGCATGGCGTTTGACTTCAGGAGAAGGCGGCTTATCTTTGCAGGCCTTAGAGATTAGTAATCGAAGAGGCAACAATTCTTGCGCGTGTACTGCAAGCACCATTCAAGGAATTATTAGGTCGGTATCACAACCCATGGACAAGCTTATAAAAGAAATCAAGCTCTATATTCGTTACGCAGTTCCTGTGAATGAGTTCAGGGATGCGGCCGCACTGGTGGACAGATATCGGTATAATCGATTGGTTCTTAATCTGCTGCGGGAGTATTATGTCGCCTTGCCCGATGCCCGGGAAGAGGCGGTCATCCGTATAGCCAAACTTGTTCAGAGCCAAGGTGTTTTTTTATTTGTTCTCATAACCACTTCGACCGCCCATCTCTACGCGGTATCCGTCGACGAGGTTGTTTGGTTGGGTGAATACTTAAACGAAATGGATTCGGAGATAATGGCTTTTTGGGGTTTTACTGACCGGGAGGAAATTTCAAAGATCTGCGTGCCGATCGGTGACCTCGAAGATTATCCAAGCGGCGCGGGTGGAAAGAAGGGGGAATGCCCAGCCTGTGGTGTTGAGGCAGGAGAATATCATATTCTCGGCTGTTCGGTGGAAGTTTGCCCATGGTGCGAGGGGCAGCTCAATAAATGCAATTGCCGTTTTGAACAGCTGGAAGTCGATGCCGTTGACAACGATGAGCAACTGGAAGGTTTTTTCGAGTTGCTGACAGCCAAGGGGCGGATCCCCTTTCAGCGTCACCAAGCTCCTTACTACCCCGGCACCAGCGGCGGTTTGGATCGAGACGAAAAAGAAAGTTGATTAGCCCTGGCTTCTGTTGGAGGGGGGGCGCCCATATTCCCCTTCGTTCGCCCCCCTCCGCTGAAATTATGCCTATTTTCCCGTCACCGACTTGAGATATTGGTACAGGTCGGAGTCTGAAGACAACACCAGAGAGGTATTTTTGCCGACGATTTCCGGGTAGCTCTCCAGGGTTTTCTGAAATGCGTAGAAGTTCGGATCCAAGGAGTAGGCCTCGCCATAAATCTTGGTTGCTTCGGCGTCGGCCTTACCTTTTATGGTGAGGGCTTCTTTGTTGGCCGTAGAGGTGATTTCCTGGAGTTTTCGCTCAACCGTTCCAAGAATCTCAGCCTTCTGTCCTTCACCCATCGAGCGTCTCTCCGCCGCTATGCGCTTTCTTTCGGAAATCATCCGATCGTATACCTTAAGGCGCACCGAATCGATATAGTTCACTCTTTTAAACATTACATCAATCAGTTCGATACCATATTGCGGAGTAATCTTGGCGGCAATTTCAAGGATATGCCTGCCGATCTGATCCCGACCATTTTTCGGTTTGCTGCCGATGGTGTCAGAAGCTGTGGTATCGGACATGGTGGCAAGGGACCAGTCTGAGCTGCGGATAATCTCAATCAGATCATTTTTATTGACCATGTCACGCACCGTGCCGTCAATAATATCACTTAAGAGTGATTGAGCTCTCGACTCGGTTTTTACTGCTTGTAGAAATTTCAGAGCATTGGTGATACGCCAGCGGGCGGTTACTTCGAGATAAACAAAGGTTTTATCATTGGTCGGTATCTGGTTCGGCTGGCCATTCCAAATCTGAATTTTCTTTTCAAAAGTCTCAACGTGCTGAATGAAGGGCATCTTGAAATGCAGTCCTGCCTCGGTGACGGGATCTCCAACCGGCGCCCCAAATTGAGTCACTACCACCTGTTTTCCTTCCTCCAGAATAAAAAAGCCGTCGTAGACGACAACGATTGCCAGAAAAACGAGACCTGCTAGAAAAAATTGAGCTATTTGCTTCATAATATTTCCTTTCTGAGTATCAGTCTATTTCGACCCTACTGCCTGAGTTTTGAGCACATCGCTTGACGAGGTAATATTCAGGAGCGGTAGGGGTGCCTGCTGGGTTTTGTCGATGACATACACTGATTGGACGCCGGGGAGAATATCCTTCATGGTTTCAAGATACATGCGTTTCCTAGTAACATCCGGGGCGGCCTTATACTCTTTGAGGATATCAAGAAACCGCCGGGTTTCACCTTGGGCGTTGTTAATCCGTTGCGCCTGATAGCCGTAGGCCTCTTCGACAATTCTCTTGGCATCGCCGGCAGCTTTGGGGATGACCCTGTTATAATTCTCTTCCGCCTCATTTACCAAACGTTTCATGTCCTGATCGGCTTCGTTGACTTCATTGAAGGCGGGTTTAACTTGATCCGGCGGATTGATGTCCTGAAACTGGACCGTACCAATGGAAACGCCACTCATGCCTTTTGGAAATAAACCGTCCAATTGGCTTTGTAGTTCAAGTTTCACCGATGCAGCGAGGAGGTCGCGGTTGCTGAGAACGTAGTCGAAATCCATGTTGCCGACGATTCGTCTGGTGACGCTCTCAGACATGTCACGGATGGCCTGGATTACGTCGGCCACCTTAAAGAGGAAGGCATAGGGGTCGGCAACTTTATATTGGACAATCCAAGCGACGTTGATAACGTTTTTGTCGGCAGTCAGCATGAGTGATTCCATGTCATAGCCGCGTTTCTCAAAGTTCGCTTGTTGACCGGGGCGGCTACGGAAACCAAATTCTTCCTTCCTGATGTTTTCCACATCAACTTTGAAGAGCTTGTCGACGTATGGTATTTTAAAGTGCAGGCCGGAAGGGGTGGTTCGGGAATATTCACCAAGTCGCAGAATAACCCCCACTTCACTGGGAGCAATTTTGAAAAAGGAGGAATAGACCCCTTGGAGAACAATGATAACCAAGCCGATTGCCAACAGTTTTCCCACATTTGCGAACGGAGAAGAGGATGAGGATGAGGGCGGTGTCTCACGGTCGACTCCTGCCGGTGGAGGTGTTTTTTTGTCGGAAAAAAAATCCTGCAGCTTATTAATCAGTTGTGCCACAATCTCTTCAGGGGTTTGCGGTTTGCGCTTTTTCCCCCATGGAGGTTGTTGATCCTGATTAGACATAGAAAATCTCCTGTTCATAGTTTCTTGATATCCTCTCAACCCTATTATGATTCAATGTTGCGCAAGAGGAGCGGTCAATCGGTTGCATTAATTTCCTAAGAGTAATTATTGCTGGAGTTGATTGCAACCTGAATCGTCATAGTATTCTGGAATGAATTGAATTATGAGAACGCCAGCAACCAGCAGCCATAATAGACAAAGAGAGTTGTAAGCCCCAACAAGGTCTGCAGCCAAAATGAGGTGCGCAAAGAGTTGAAGAGAGGCGATCGGACAAAGTTCCCACAGATGAGACCACATAGCAGTCCGAAGAGATGACTGCCCAGATCCGTTCGTTCGCCCTCAGAGCCAAGCATGGCCAGGAGGGCAAGGCCGGCCATGACCGGCATGAAAAAATGCAGGACCATTCGGGTGCGTGTGCTCTTAAAGGCAAAATTTATGGTACAGAGCATGCCGATGATACTGAAGACCGATGTCGAAAAACCGACGAACATATGTCCTGATCCATGAACCAGGACATTAAGATAGTTGGCGGTCACTGAAGTCAGCAACATGGCAAATAGACCAATCCCGTTACCGGTAAGCTGGAGGAGAAAATGGAGGAGAAAGACACCGAGCACGCAGTTACTCAAAAGGTGGACGACATCGGCATGCAGAGTAAGGGCAGTCACAAGTCGAAAGAGTTCTGAGTTATTAAGTATAGCCTCAGAGTTTCCGGCTCCTTCGACGAACCATAATGATTTCGGTTGCCAGTCTCCGGTTATCCCGTAGAACCCTGCCAGGCAACCGATAAACAAAGGACTCATTGCCTGAAAGACAGGGGGGGAAAATCGATTATCCCTGGGTTGAGGCGGCCAGTTCGCATTTTCGCCGGCATATGCTGCTAATTCCTCGTGGGCCTTTTCCCAAAGCGAAGAAGCAACAAAAATCTCCATATGATTTCGAGAAACAATACGGATGCGATGGGTGATATTTGCAGCAGAAAGAACAAGGGAGCAGGTGTTGAGATACTCGGGGTCGGCGACCCGGGCGAGGAGTTCTTCAGACGAATTATCGGTAACAGGAGTCCTTTCTTGGTCGATCAATGGCTTTTAGGGGGAAATTAAAAGTATTTGGGAAGGAGCAGGTCATCAAGTGGCAAAAATTTGGCCACTGGGTGTGGAATAATTTCTGCCCGGCTAGTACGATGCCGGGCAGAAAAGATGAAATATTTAGGTGAGCTTGTCCATGCTGACAATGGGTCCGAGTTTCTCTTTTAATTGCAGCAGTTCAGCACGTTGCATTTCATAGACTTTGAGCAACTTTGCCGGGATGTCAGGCTCCTTGCTGTAGGCGTTTCGCTGCAGATCTATCCTATCAACGATTTTGTCGATGTACAGAGAAAACTGCATATCATACAGAGATTTTGGATAGGTCTTGTTGATAGCTTGAAACAGTTTAACCAAATCATCATATTTGGGGAGATAGCCAATGGGAGTACTGATCGATTCAACATCGCCGTTGGCAAAGAGTTCCAGCCAACCGAGCCAAGCCTTCACATCTTTTTTCTCGCCCAGCAGTTTGTCGCCCTCGCCACCGCGATTGCCAAAGGTGAGAAAATAGTTCAATCCGGCCATGATGGGACGGGTGGCTGTGGTGAATTTTGTTGAATTGAAGATTGTGAACTGGGCCTGCATATAATCGGCAAGGGCGCCGGGAATAAACGGAGCATTGGCCCAAGGCTGTCGATTGACGCCAGTAGCTCCGACCTCCGTGGCGGTAGCTTTGGAGACGATCGAAGCGCCTATTACTACACCCTCGTCGGGATTTTTGGCAACCCATACCGGCGGCATGGTGTCGCTATCCCTGCCGGAGTAGGTGATTACTTTGATCGGTACACCCTTTGGAGACTCGGAGAGCTCGGTCGCGTGATTGGCTATCGCCGAGGCGCGGAGGGTGCAGCGGGAATTTTTATGGGACATCGGCACCGGTTTGCCGGCAGCATCAGTTTTTCCTTTGAACCACTCCCCTTGGAAATTGAAACCTTTGTCGGGAGCCTCTTCGCCATTGCCGACCCAGTAAGGAATATCGCCCGCTATGAGAACATTTGACCAAATGACTTCGGTGCCCTCGCCACGCAGGCACTGCATAAGATGGGGATCACCTTCTTGGTTGACGTCTTCAACAATACCGAAGATACCCTTCTCCGGATTGATGGCACGGAGGACTCCGTCTTTGTCGATCCAGAACTGGGCTAAGTCGTCGCCGATGAAATCACTGCCGACCATGGCGGTGGTGGTTTTGCCGCAACCGGACGGTGCCGCTCCGGCAAAAAAGGTTTTCCTTCCTCCCGGGCCGGTCATGCCGGTTATAAACATATGCTCCGAAAGCTGTTCTTCAACTTTGTAATAGGTGGCATAATCAACACTGAAACGGTGGTTGCCCTTTTTCAGCAGAAGGGTGTTGCCGGCATAGGTGCAGAAGGTGGCATAGGTAGTAAGCCAGCTTCTGTCCATAAAGATACGGGCATTCGGCACATCTGCCGGGGTGTTGTTACCTTCCGAGTGGACATTGGTGAAGAAAAGTCCTGCCCGTTTAACCTCGGCATCAAAATGCTGGTAGCAGTTTCTGTAAAGGAGTTCGGCCGAATGCAGCACATAGCCGGACGAAGATATTTCGATTGCTGGAATTGTCGCCTCGGCGCCTACTGGGCCTCGGCTATAGAAGCCGATTATCAGAGTTTTGCCGGACATTATCCCCGGCATGAATTTCTTGACATAATCGATCGCCTCGCTACGAGGCACGGTTTTGGCAAGAGAACTCATTTTTTCTCCAGGATTTATAATGTAATAGGTCTGATTTACCAACCTCGCCTGATCCTGGGGCAGATCGAAATGAATTGTGTGGCCTTTTTTTGCAAGCTTCCTTTCTTCACCTTTTTCCACAGCGTATTCTCGGACCCATTGCACGTCATCATCATTACCGGTATTGACAAAGACGCTGTCGGGGCGGCACATGGCAATAGCATTGGCGATCTTGATCAGGGCCTCTTCGTTTTTAATCAAGGCTAGCTTTTTTTGATTGTTTCCATCAAGTTTTCCGGCAAGTATCTTGTTTGCTTCGGCAATGTTCTTTACCCCACCAACAATCGCGAGTATTTCATCGCCTTTCTTCAATTCCAGCATTCGTAACTCCTTCATGTATGCGTAGTGGATCACACCATTATATAGAATATATTTCTAATTCATCAAAAACCTCGAACGATAACATAATATCAAAATTTGTTTTTAACTTCAAGATTTAGATCGAACAATGATGGGAAAAAAGCAGTTCAAAATGTCATGATTTCATGAAGATCCGAGGGAAAAAATGTGGAACATGGAGACACTGTTACTAAGAAGTCAGTTCATGAATGTTTGAGTTATCTATCAGATTATGTGATGGAATATGAGCGATTGATGAGTGATCCTGACAAAAATGTTGCGATGCGATAGGCAGCCAAAGAGAATAAGATGGGGTGGTTGAATGACAGGAATACTTTTCACCAATTTTTGCTTTATCGTGCCGGCCATGGAGGAGTCGAGTAATAAGTAATGGAGCGTGTCGATGTCTGAAGGGCTGATAGGGGGAAAGGGTGATTGCATCTCTTACTGAATCGTGATATACCGCAGCCAGCCGGTTCGGAGGATCTGTAAATGAAATAAGAAAAGGGCTGCAATCATAATGCGATTGCAGCCCTTGATCTCATTAATTTGGTGCCGAAGAAAAGACTCGAACTTTCACTGGGAAACTCCAACTAGACCCTGAACCTAGCGCGTCTACCAATTCCGCCACTTCGGCAACGCGCATGAATATGCTTCCTGAGCGGCTATTTGTCAAGACTTTCTTGGCTTCGATTCAAAAAAATCAAAAATACGGTTATTATGCAGATATTCAGGAGTACCGCAGAACTCGTTGCGCCATTTACCAATGCTTGTGTCACTATCGGCAATTTTGACGGTGTTCATTTCGGGCATCAGCAATTGTTCGGAACCGTCGTGCAAAAAGCCCGAGCTCTCAAGGGTACAAGCGTGGCGATAACATTTGATCCGCACCCCCTTCAGGTATTGCTGCCAGGCGGCATCAAACTCATTTCGACCTGTGAGCAGAAGATTGAACTCATTGAAATGGCAGGGATCGACGTGCTGCTGATCATTCCTTTTACCATGGAATTTGCGAAGACTTCAGCGGAAGAGTTTGTTGCCGAGCTCTTGGTTCAAAGACTCGGCGTAAAGGAACTGGTGATAGGTTACGATTATGCTTTTGGCAAGGGCAGAAGCGGCAATATAGAGTTCTTGCAACGGCAAGGGGAACATTTTGGTTTTCCAGTGACCGTGGTTGATGCGTTTTATCTTGACGAACAATTGGTGAGTTCAACGAGGGTCCGTGAATTGGTAAGAAATGGCGATATGACGGGCGCTCGGGATCTGCTCGGCCGCCATTATCAGATCCGTGGCACGGTGCAGATGGGCAAGCAGCGTGGCGGGAAGGTTATTGGTTTTCCCACCGCCAATTTGAAGTTCAACGAGGAAGATTTGGTGCCGAAGCATGGCGTCTATGTGACGCAAGTAATTTGCAGAGGTCATGGCTATGGAGGAATTCTCAATATCGGCTATAATCCTACCTTTGGAGAGGAGCAATTAGTAGCGGAGACGCATATTTTCGACTTCGATGAAAATATCTACGGCCAGCCTATCAAGGTAAACCTCCTCAAGTTCCTGCGCAGTGAACGTAAATTTTCCGGTGCCAAGGAACTCTCCGAACAGATAAGAAAAGATGTTATGGTGGCGAAAACGATTCTCGCTGGACACCAAAAAGAGCTTATTTTGTCAAGCAGCGCACGTTTTAACTGGTAAGGTTGTCCTGGATTTTCTTGTTGCAAGTAAGCTCAAGGTGTCTATAGTGTAGGCGCTCTTGGCCTTGTCCGTATAAGCGCAGGTGTCGTGAGATTTGCAAATTAAAGTTGTTATTATAATATGTTAGCTCCTGTTTTTTGTCTGATTGATGTGGAAGAATCGGCAAAGAGGGTGCTATTAAAACTCTAGAGGGAAAGCATGGTTGAACAGTTGCAGGAAGATTTGCCGAAAGTGATTGAGGAATTGGAGAAAAAATGTCAGGAGCATCCGAAATCGGTAATGGCATTTCACCATCTCGGCTTGGTGTATATGAAGGCCGCGCGTATTGCCGATGCCATCAAGGCATTGGAAAAAGCTATTGAACTTGATAGTCTCGGCAGTGAGAGCATGATCAATCTCGGGGCTATCTATTTCGGTCAGGGAAATCTCGACAAGGCCCGCGAGTTGAACGAACAGGCTCTCTCGGTGAACCCGGAAAGCGCACAGGCCCATGCCAATCTCGGTCTTATTTGGCAACAGTCTAATGAAATCGAAAAGGCTATTGCTTCCTACGAAAAGGCCCTCCGCTATGACCCGAAGCTTGCAAGCATCTGGATGAATCTCACCTCTGTCCTGACTATGAAAGGTGATGACGAACGGGCGGTCGTAGCTGCCGGGAAAGGCCTCGAACTTGATCCTGATTCGTCGCTCGGACATAACAATCTTGCCGTGGCACTGTATTTCAGCGGCAACTATGCGGACGCCAAGATCCATATGGAAAAAGCCAAAGAATTGGGGTATTCCGTGGATCCGAATTTTGTCATGAGTCTTCGGGAAAAACTGGCGTAGGCGGCAAGAGAAATGCCTAAAGAGAAAATAATTGTTCGACCCTGGTGTCCCTTTTGTGGTCAGAAAATTGGCCGTCCTTCAAACGCTCCAGTTCGGAAAATGAATGAGTTCCCCGTTGGCCGCTGTCAATGCGGGGCTGTTTATACCTGCGATGCAACAGGCCATAATATTGGGGCGGCTATTGTCGAGACATTGGTGTACGCCTGTGATGATAACGCCGATTTTGCCTGGGAGTTGATGCCGGAAGATGACTATTTAACCGGACGCATTGAAAACTATGATGAAAGTGTCCATCAGGTTGTGGCCGAAAAAAATATTGATGGCAGGGCAGTTCGCGGGGTGCTTTACTTTGTTCGGCTGCACGCCGATGCAAGAGAAATTGCCGGGAGAATCAGGGAGAAAAAGGATCAAATCCTCGAACAGAGCGTGCCGGCGTTTCGCAACCAGCATGCTATCGCCATAGAGCCTGCTCCCGATGCTCGGCGGATACGAAGAAAGGCCGGCAAAGCAGGAGTTAAAGAACTTGTTGATCAGGGCGATATCGATGGCCTTGTAGCACTCTGCTTCGATGATAAAAAAACCCTGAGATTAATGCAGAGATTGCTCTATGATCCGTTGGAAAGCGGGCGCTGGCTTGTGGCCTGGAGAATCGGACAGGTAACTGCCAGAACTTCAACACGCGAACCGGGGCCGGTGTCGGAATTGCTGCACCGATTATTTGAGGCCTGTTCCGATTCTGCGGCAACACCATGGGGAATGGTTGAGACAGTTGGCTATGTTATCGCCCAGCGCCCAGATATTTTTGGTGCTTTCACCCGACATCTTCTGAATTACCTAAAGGAACCATCGACTCGTAACCAAGTTCTCTGGGCCCTTGCCGAAATTGCCGGCAAACGGCCCGACCTGATCCGTGACACGCCGTTTTATAATCTGTTTCATTTTCTCAATCACCCTGAAGCCCAGGTGCGTGGGCAGGTGGTGCGTTTGATGGGGCGGATCCGTGCGACGGAGGTGGTGACGCAACTAATGGACCTCAGTAATGATCATGAGGCATTTACCTGGTGTCGAGAAGGTCGGCTGGAGGCTTCAACCGTTGCTGAGGCGGCAATAGAAGCAATACGATTAATTCAAGGAGGGGCTCCCCATGAGCAATAAACTTCAAACACTCGACTCTATTCAAACACTCGGTGGCGATCGTAAGGAAGGGCCGCAGGATTCTGTCAAAAAAGAATACCAAGAGGGGCTGAGGTTTCTTGAGCAGTTGGAATACGGTCAGGCTGCTGTGGCACTTCACAATGCCCTCGTCGGATATGAACAAAGTCAGGATGAGACTGGAATAGCTAATGCCAGCAACCAGCTAGGGCACGTGTGTCTCTTTCGCAATGAGTACCAGGCTGCTCTCAAACATTATCAGAGGGCCCTCGTTGTCGTCGAAATGGCCAATGATCGGATGAGCACTCTAGCCGTTTTGAATAAGATTGTTACGGCGCAGAAAGGGTTGAAGAAGTATGATAAAGCGATAGCGGCATGCTTTGACATGTTGGATCTTTATCAAGATAATCGTGACCCTCAAGGAACCATTGTTACTCTTGAAGCAATGGCCGAGATCTATCTGGATGACGGGCAAAAGGCCAAAGCCGCTGATGCCTATAAGGCCATTGGTTCGATCCATAAGAATTTTCGACATGATACTATGGCTGCTCAGTATCTTGAGAAAGCCACACAGTTGGGGACTGTTGCTGCAAACGGCTCCTCATCTCTTTAGCTAATGTCGTAAGAATTTTATGTTTACCGGGATAATAGAAGGGATCGGCAAAATTGCCGGCAAGCGCACGGCAGGCGGTGGTATTGTGCTTGACCTTGAGGCCGGTTTTGCGTTGATCGACCCCAAAGAGGGTGAATCCATTGCCGCGAGTGGGGTATGTCTGACAGCCTACGACATCCATGGGCACAGATTCAGAGCCGATGTCTCCCCTGAAACTCTTTCGCGCACCAAACTCGGTATGCTTGGCCCCGGTGATTCCGTCAATCTTGAGCGAGCGCTCCGGTTGTCAGATCGTCTTGGCGGACATCTTGTGTCCGGCCATGTAGATTGTTTGGCAACTGTCTCTAGCCGAAAGAAACTCGGCTTTTATACCTTATTTTCTTTTTCTCTGGCGAAAGAGCAGGATCGTTATATTATT
Source organism: Desulfobulbales bacterium (assembly GCA_038211245.1). Taxonomy (GTDB): domain Bacteria; phylum Desulfobacterota; class Desulfobulbia; order Desulfobulbales; family Desulfocapsaceae; genus Desulforhopalus_A. Next base: position 12,535 of record JBBQVT010000082.1, read on the forward strand.
GAAAAAGGCTCGATCTCCATTGACGGTGTGAGTCTCACTGTTAATAGTTGTAGTCCGGGGGCTTTTTCTGTGTCAATTATTCCCCTTACTTTGAAGGAAACAACACTTGGTGCTTTAAAAATCGGTAACAAAGTCAACATTGAGGTTGATGTTATCGGCAAATATATTGCGAAACTGCTGTCGCCTGGGGTTCAGACGATGAAAGCTGCTGGGGTCGAAGGTATCAATCCAGGATTTTTGGCCAAGCACGGCTTTTTATGATTTTACAGTAGTTTTAAGCCTAACTTTTTTTATTGTGAGTTACTATTATGGCAGTCAGTTTCATTGATGATGTTATCCAGGATATCAAGGCCGGTAAAATAGTCATTTTGGTCGACGATGAGGATCGCGAAAACGAAGGTGATCTTTATATGGCCGCCGAAAAGGTTGATGCCGATGCCATAAATTTTATGGCAACCCACGGCAGGGGTTTGATCTGTTTGACCCTGAGCAGCGAACTGGTCGATAAGCTCCAGTTACCTATGATGGTGTCCAATAATACATCCCCTTATGGCACCGGGTTTACCGTCAGCATCGAGGCCAAAACCGGGGTATCAACCGGCATTTCGGCTGCAGACAGAGCGCGCACGATTCAAGTGGCGGTTGACAAGGATGCAAACCCCGCCGACCTTGTCAGTCCTGGACATATTTTTCCACTCAGGGCCCGTGACGGTGGAGTTCTTGTTCGTGCCGGTCAGACCGAGGGTTCGGTAGATATTTCCCGCCTCGCCGGGCTGATTCCGGCCGGGGTCATTTGTGAAATCATGAATGACGACGGAACGATGGCGCGGATGAATGACCTTGAAATATTTGCCGCCAAGCATGATCTCAAGATTGCCACCATTGCTGATCTCGTTGCCTATAGATTACGTGAAGATACCCTTGTTAAGAGGGAAGTCGAGGCTCGGGTGCCGACAGAACATGCCGGTGAGTTCAAGGCGGTGGTTTATTCAAATTCGGTTGATAAACTTGAGCATATTGCCCTTATCAAGGGTGATATCAGCAAGGCAGAGCGGGTACTGGTTCGGGTTCACTCTGAATGCCTAACCGGAGATGTTTTCGGTTCATCCCGCTGTGATTGCGGACTGCAGTTGAATGCTGCCATGAAAATGATTGACCAGGAAGGGTGCGGTATAGTCCTTTATATGCGCCAGGAAGGTCGCGGCATTGGCCTTATTAACAAATTGAAGGCGTACTGCCTTCAGGATGAAGAGGGGGTAGATACCGTCGAGGCCAATCACCGGTTGGGTTTTAAAAGTGATCTTCGTGATTACGGAATAGGCGCTCAGATTCTTCGCGATCTTGGAGTCAGCAAAATGGCGATTTTGACCAACAATCCGAAAAAGATCGTTGGTCTTGAAGGCTACGGTATCGAAGTCGTGGCCAGATTTCCATTAGAAATGCCAGCCGGCAAGGAAAACAAGGAATATCTTATGTGTAAGCGTGACCGGATGGGACATTTGATGACTGTTGATGATTAGTCGTTTATAAAACGCTCGATCAAAGAGGATCTTGGTTGAATCTCGTCTTTGCGACGATGATTTCTTTGCAAGAAACAGATATTATTATTCTTTCAGGAACACAGTATGGCAAACTTTATCGAAGGAAATCTTAAAGCAGACGGAAAAAAATTTGCAATTGTGGTGTCGCGATTCAATTCGTTCATAAGTGAAAAATTGTTGGATGGTGCCTTAGACAGCTTAGTCCGTTCGGGAGCGGCCGGAGATGATATCGACGTCGTCAGGGTTCCCGGAGCTTTTGAGATTCCGCTTATCGCTAAAAGGCTTGCCGGATCGCAAAAATACAATGCGGTAATTGTCCTGGGTGCCGTGATTCGGGGCGCTACGCCACATTTTGATGTCGTGGTCAACGAGGTTTCAAAGGGAACGGCTCAGGCTGGACTAGAGACAGGTGTGCCGGTTCTTTTCGGCGTTTTGACCACAGAAACCATCGAACAGGCGATCGAGCGTAGCGGAACCAAGGCAGGCAACAAAGGTGCGGAAGTTGCCGTTGCTGCCATTGAAATGGCAAATCTTATCGACTCTCTCCACTGATTCTGATAATTCATGGGTACGCGCAGAAATTCACGGGAAGCCGCACTTCAATTCCTCTATCAGGAGGATTTTACCATTAGCTCTGATCAGAAATTCGGCTATGATTTGGCAGAACGATTTGAGTTGTTCTGTAATCTTTTCCAGGTAAACAAAAAAGCGCGCCCTTATGCTATTGAATTGTTGCAGGGGGTGAGCAGCAATCTCGAACGACTAGATCAGTTGATAAGTGAAGCGGCGACCAATTGGCGCCTAACGCGTATCGCCCCCACCGACAGAAATCTTTTGCGCATCGCAGTCTACGAAATGCTTGAAAAAGATGATATCCCTCCGCAGGTAGCCATAAACGAAGCAGTGGAAATTGCCAAACGTTTTGCCGGGGATGATTCTCCCAAATTCATCAATGGTGTTCTTGACGCGATAAGATGTAAATTGGTATAATTGGGAGCAAAGAATGTGGCCATTCCTTGCATTTCCTCTGAATTCCTAGTACATGTTGGGCCTGAATGACATTGTTTACGCAATAGTAGTCCCTTAGAAAAACGTTGTGTCTTCTTGAGCAGATTTTTTGTGAAGGGACTTGTCTCCTTCAAGGGGGGACTGAAAGGAGTCCCGTTTAGCGGGGCTAGGAGTGATTCAGGCAACATGGCGCAAACGACAGAGAGTATTCGGCCGGGATTGAGACAGGAAGCCCTTGCCGTTTTCGGTATATTTATAGCTCTATTTTTATTCCTCAGCCTCTTTACCTTCGCTCTTAAGATCAGTGGAAATTGGTGCGGTGAAATAGGAATACTCATTGCCCAAGCCCTTTTCGGCTTTACCGGATGGGGCGCATATTTGCTGCCATCCCTTATCCTCCTCCTGTCGCTCCTCTTTTTCAGCCCGAATATGTCCTGCCAACGATTGCCTCATGTCGTTGCCGGACTGACTGGGGCGATCATTGCCTTTTGTGGACTGCTCTCCTCCTTGACAATTAAAGACCCGGGCTATTTCGCCACCGGTGGTTTCTTGGGGAAAACCGTGTTTGTTGTTCTTGATGCAATTGTCGGGCATGGGGGAACCGTGTTGGTCTTGGTCTTGATATTGCTTTTCTCGTTGATGCTTTCGGTGCAATTTTCACTGTATCAGTTGATTCAGGTAATGGGCAATTTAATCGCTAAGAGCGGATCGTTTCTGTCACTTGATCCTGATCAAGCTAAAGAAAAAGCCGTTTCGTCCGGCAATGCAAAGTTTGAAAGACGCGTTGAAAAGAATGAAAAAGCCGCGTTTGAACCGTTGATTTTGCAGACGCCTACCATGCCGGAGTTGAAAGAACCAGCGCCAAGCACGAAAAAAAGTGGTGAAGATGAAGAATTTGCCGCCAAGTTAATTGCCAGAGGTGACTGGCGATTGCCGCCCTTGACCCTTTTGAGTAAGGGTAGCAAGGTTGAAAATGCCATTGACAACGAGGTTTATTATAAAACCTCCAAGCAACTAGAGCAGAAGCTCAAAAATTTTGGGGTTTCCGGCAAGGTTGTTGGTATTTCCCCGGGGCCGGTGGTAACCACCTATGAGTATTCACCGGCGCCGGGCGTGAAAATTAACAAAATAGTTGGCCTAGCAGATGATCTCGCCCTTGGCTTGAAGGCGCAGTCGGTACGGGTTGTTGGCTCCGTTCCCGGCAAGGCTGCTTTGGGAATAGAAATCCCTAATGAAATACGGCAGATTGTTTATATTCGTGAATTGATTGCCACCGAGGCCTACCGTGCCAATTCCCACAAACTTTCGATTGCCCTCGGGCTTGATGTGGTTGGTAATTTGGCAATGGCCAATCTTGCGAAAATGCCTCATCTGCTGATTGCCGGCGCAACCGGTGCGGGGAAAAGCGTTGGTATCAATACGATTATCGCTTCCATCCTCTATAATGCGACGCCCGAAGAGGTGCGGTTTCTCATGGTGGATCCGAAGCGCATCGAACTTTCCGGTTACGAAGGTATTCCCCATCTCCTGCACCCGGTGGTAGTTGATCCAAAACTAGCTTCGCGTGCATTGAATTGGGCAGTGAGAGAGATGGAGAGACGCTACCGCTTGCTTGAAGAAGCGCGGGTAAAAAGCTTTGATTCCTACAATGAAACGAGTAGTGATAAACTTCCTTATATAGTTGTTATTGTAGATGAATTGGCTGATTTAATGATGGTTGCTTCAAAAGATGTCGAGGCGGCGATTGCCCGTCTTGCTCAGATGGCAAGGGCGGCGGGGATTCATCTTATTTTAGCCACGCAAAGGCCATCGGTTGATGTGTTGACAGGGCTCATTAAAGCAAATTTTCCGACGCGAATATCCTTCAAAGTTTCTTCCAAAATCGATTCTCGTACTATCCTAGATGCCTCTGGGGCAGAGCACCTGCTCGGTGCTGGGGACATGCTTCTTTTGGCTCCCGGCACTGCACAGATCAAGCGTATTCATGGGGCCTTCATATCAGAAAGAGAAACAGCTGATATTGTAGAGTTTTGGAAGAAGCAAGGCAGTTCGGCTTACGATGATTCCATGATACAGGAAATTGAAAAAGATGAAGAACAGGATAGTGCCGGCGGAGGAGAAGACTTCGACGACCGGTACGATGAGGCACTAGCATTAGTGACCCAAAGTGGGCAAGCATCAATTTCCATGGTTCAGAGAAGATTACGGGTGGGTTATAATCGGGCCGCTCGGATGATCGAAATGATGGAGAAAGAAGGGGTGATCGGGCCTGCCGACGGCGCCAAGCCACGTGAGGTTATTGTGCGCAATGGCTACACTTAGGTATGCTGTGTCGGGTGTTGAATTTTCTTGACAATTTCCAGGCAACCAATTAAAAGATTCTCTTGAGAAAAATGAGTAGTCATTCAGAATTTCGACTGGTTATTACATTGAAATATATAAAATTTACCCGTAGTATCGCTTGGTTGTCTGTGAAATACTTTGCCATGGGCGATCGAGGTTTTTTTTGTTGTAAAGAGTTTAAGTGGGCCCTGTCGGTTCAGGGTCACAACAGTTAATGCAAAACTGAGGAGGTAGTTGAATGCCAAGTTATGTAGATCCTGCCAAGTGTGATGGTTGCAAAGGTGGAGACAAAACCGCATGCATGTACATCTGTCCCAACGATCTGATGGTTCTGAACGTTGAGG
>JBBQVT010000083.1:0-17701 GCA_038211245.1 Desulfobulbales bacterium
TGCGGCCTGCTCAACTTTACTGTCATTGGTTACTTTGCCGTCGATGGTCGAAGCCGCCCAACCGTTGGAAATACTCATGGCCATAACCAATCCCAATGCGCTTACTAACAGTGTCTTTTTCATAATTTTGCCCTCATTTTATTTTTTGTTCTTCATCCCATTAATCGGGATCTTTCCCGCTCAATGAGCTTGCCTTTGCTATTAAGTCCCTAGGTATCAACGAAAGGTTCACATTTTTTGAAACAAAATTAAAAAATGAAGATATTACCCCTTAAATACTGCCTATATCATGTAATATACATCTATCCGCTCTGAGTGGTCCTGATCTTACTGACGGAAAAGGCAATTGCCTATTTGCATCTTTTTTTTATTGGTCTTATTAATTTATTTAGTTTTGAACCTTTTCTAAACACCCAGAGACATATGAATAAGGATAGAGATCTTTTGCAAGAAAAGCGTCTGGTGGAGCAGGTGGCAGCGGGTGAGTCCACTGCGTTCCGACAATTCTACGACTTGTCCTATGGTAGGGTTGCCCGATATGTGCAAAAGGTGGTGGGCAATGACAGCCTGGTCGATGATATCCTCGTCCAGACGTACACGGTGGCGTGGCAGAAGAGCGCTACCTTCAAAGGAAACGGGCGGATCACCACGTGGTTGATCGGTATTGCGCGAAACATTATGTTTCGGGAGTTTAGAAAGGTTAAAAAATATGTACCTTTTGAAGAAGAGCACGGTGCTGCGGATACCCAGAGTCAGTTTAAGGTTGAGGTCGAATCGACAAATGCTGCCCTGAAAGCTGCTCTGCAGATTTTAAAGGTGAAACATCGGGAGATTCTTGAATTGGTTTTCTATCAGGAATTCAGTTATATGGAAGTGGCAGAACTGATAGGAATACCGGAAAATACCGTTAAGACAAGAGTTTTTCATGCAAAACAGGCACTCAAGGACGTGCTGGAAAAACAGAATATCACAGACTATGGCAATTAAAGACAATGACATATCGGAGTTGATTCCCGATTACTGCAACAATAAGTTGAATGCCAAGGAAAAGGCTGATTTTGAAAGCCTTCTCCAGGAAGATCGTCAACTGTTGGATGAGTGCAACGATTTCCGAGGATTTCAAAAACTCTATCGCCAGATAGACCCTGCCGAGTCATCGCCGTCAGATGCGATCTTTGATCAGATATCCCGTACGGTCAGCGTCCAGCAAAAGGTGGCAAGAAGAGCACTCGTACATTCCGGCCCGCCGGCAAAATCTATGCGCTCTATCTGGCAGCTGCTTCGTGAATCCATAGCTGTGCCGTGGATGCTTGCCGCGGCGCAGACCGTGGCAATTGTGCTATTACTGATCCCTGCTCCTCAGCAAAATACATTTTCAACTTTGAGTGCCATGGAAGAGGCAACAAATGCTGAAAAAATCAACATTAACGTGGTCTTTCGGCCAAACGCTTCGGAGTTTGATATCCGCAACCTGTTGCACGCCGTCCAGGGATCAGTCAGCAGTGGGCCCAGCAGGGAAGGGCACTATGTGGTCACGATCAGTAGCCGGAGCAACCTTGATAAGGCTGTGCGGACATTAAAACAGTCGGAAGTTGTATTATTTGCGGAACCGGTTTATTAGTACCTTAGAAATTCATTTCTTGTTTTTTAAGAATGAATTTAGTGAAGGTACTTATACCCCCTTGTGGGGTGTTAGTACCTTACAAAATATCTTTCATTTTCGTCCCAACCGCTGCAAACGACCCGTTGGGGACGTCGCTGCGAGTAACCTGGTGATGCCCATGATACACTGCTTCAATCCTGGACCGCTCATCAAAGCAGCAAAATTGTGGGTCGTCCTGCTCTTCTGCCTCACCACGCCCTTGGTTGTATTTGCGGAATCCAATATCCAGGGCAATATCATCAACGCTCCAACCAAAGTTAAATCGTCAACTAATATGGTGGTGGGCAATGACAATCAGGCAAATCAGTCAGCAATTATCATTAAAAATTCCAGTATAAGCGGCACGCTGATCAATTCTTCCGGTGGTGATTCCAAAGTGAATATGGCCTTAGGTGCGGGCAATAAAGCCGACCAGGGAAGTGTTCGCATAGAAAACAGCAGGACTGGCGGTACTGTGATGAACGCGTCCACAACACAGAAAAGCGCCAATATGGCAGAGGGAAACAGCAATTCAGCTTCTCAGGCGGCAATCGTCATGGATGGGGCACAATTGCGCAGCATAGCCATTAATATTGCTTCAGGCGAGAACGCCATTAACGCTGCCGTGGGCTATAGAAATGAAGCGAATCAATCGTCCATTGTCGTTGATGCGGGTCAGGCCGGCAACGGGTCCGCCGTAACCATACCACAAAATACTGTTCATGCAGATTCCGGCAGCACGGGGCAGGGAGAGTACAGTACCTTGGCATATACCGGCGGAATAAAGGCGCAGAACTCAAAGAAACAGAAGGTTGCCCAACATGTGCCCGGCCAGATTATTTTTCTGGTTGATAATGACAAGGCTGGTCTTGCCGGCCTCGATCGGGTTGCCAAAAAGTACCATCTCAATGTAAATGAAAAATCAGTCCTGAAATCGCTTAACCGTATCATGGTGCTTTCTTCCACTGCCAAGGACCCGGCAGAGATTGCCGGGGCACTGAAAAATGAGCCCGGTGTATATAATGCACAGCCCAATTATGTTTTTGCAACGATGGGCCGACAAGATCCACTGAGTTCCATGCAGAATCTGGTCTCCATGCTCGATTTGCAGGAAGTGCACGACAAGGTCACCGGCAAGAATATCACCGTGGCTGTTGTTGACACTGGGGTCGAGGTAGAGCACGAGGATCTGCGCGCTCGTATTGTCGGATATAAAAACTTCATATCGGGCAGCGCTTACCAGGGGGAGATACACGGTACCGCAGTGGCCGGAATCATTGGTGCCGACAAAAATGAATACGGCATTGTCGGTATTGCCCCGGATGTGTCTTTGCTGGCACTGCGGGCCTGCCGCCAGGTAAGTAAAACGTCGGCCATGGGGGAATGTTTTTCGACGTCCCTGGTAAGGTCACTGGATGCAGCTATCTCGGCCAAAGTGGATGTGGTTAATTTGAGCCTTGGAGCATACGTCAACGATACCCTGCTGAGTATGATGATTGATAGCGGCCATGAGAAAGGAATTGTTTTTGCGGCTCCAGTGGGCAATGACCCGACAGCAGAGAATATGGCCTTTCCCGCTTCACACGACAAGGTTATCAGTGTAGCGGGTTTGGATGAGCTGGGCAATCCACTGCCCAATAAGCGACTGGCATCCATGGCGGCTGCCGTGGCTCCGGCAACACATCTTTTTGTGACGACACCTGGTAACAGCTATAATTTTATCGACGGCACCTCTCTGGCAAGTGCAGCCATTTCCGGCATTATCGCCCTATCCATGGAAAAAAAAATTACTCGGAATCCACCCTGTCTGCTACGCTTCAACAGTGCTGTTCCATGGGCAAAACAGGTCTTCTCATGCATTGGTTTATAGGCCGGGTCATCAATGTGAACGCGTTTAAGAATACTATCCGCATGATAGTAGGTTAAGCTGCGCTCTGAGACGAAAAAACTGGTAATGGTTTGATATTTTTTTTATTTCATCAAGATACTTTGTCAACTGATTGACATCCTTTTCACCTGCAAGTACCCAGTTGCGGAGAAAAGTATCTGTTGCCATCATCGAGGATATAAAAATTGGTCGAGTGAGATCTTTGTGTATTTCCGAATAGATATTGTCCCCGGTCAAGGGAAGGATTGAATCGGTGAGCCCCTTTTTCATGAGGGTGACGGAAACTACATAGCCGGCAAGTGTAGTAACCATAAAACCAAAGATCAGCAGAAGGCTAATCAACCAACCGAGTGAGTTCATTTTTCAGCAGCATAAGATTGAAAGTATTCGAGCTTCGGTTTTGTTTGTGTCGTATGAAAGAACTGTAAGTCGGAGGTGTTTTTCCGTTTGTGCATTGCAGCAATGAAGCAACCAAACCAACAAAAAGGAAATATATGAACCAGGCTGAAAAAATTGTCAGCATTAAAGACCGGGCAAGGAAAAATTTCTCGAAAGGTTTCAATTGTGCGGAGTGCGTTTTCGAGGCAGTTCTGGAACACCTTGAGACCAATCTTCCCAAAGAAGTTTTGAAGGTGGCAACCGGTTTCGGTGGAGGCGTAGGCCTTTTCGGCGACACCTGCGGTGCCATTAGCGGAGCGGTTCTTGCGGTCAGTGCAGTGCACGGTCGGCTGGCTCAGGCTTGCAAGAAAGATGGCCGGGTGTTGTATCTTCCATTCGAAAAAACCAGTATCATGGCCAAATAGGCCCCGAAAACGCGAGGTTGAATAATGAAACTCTCTATAATAATAACTGGATATAACGCCGAAGGGGCCTTTCACTATATTACTGAACAAGAAAAGGGAATAATCGAGCAAATTGCCAATATCAATCACTGTCTGTTGGGTGGTGATTATAAAGATTTTCCAATAAATATTGGGGAGCTATGGATTGACTATGATGTTTTAGGTATGGAGTGGGATGGCAGCAACACCTTTGATTCGGTTGAGGTTGATGGTGTCAAAATAGAGGGGGTGGATTTTTCAAAAGTGAAAATTGTTGAGTTTCCGCCATTGTCCCAATCACAATATGGGTACAGGAATACGGCAAATCTCGATACTCTTGATACCACTCTCTTTCCGTATGTGTTCCGCATAATCGGCCGAGAACGAGGGAGTAACATATATTTTGCCAATATTGATGGTGATACCTTTGACCCTTCTAAGCTCTGTGTGTGTCTGAGAGGATTTACCAATTATTATGATGGCGTCATCCTTATGGCCGTGTCTTACGATGGCGAGGACATGGAACTGCAATGCGGAGATCCTCAGGACAAGGAGTTGTCTGTTGATATAATCAAGAGTGAAGTGTGACGGCCATCGCCTGATGGCACATAATGTAAATTACAAATTGGCGGGAGAAATGACAAACAACGTTGTTATTACTGTTGCATGCGGCCAATTTCGGTGCCAACAATGCGTGACTCCGGAGAGATAGCCAAAAAGGCCAACGAGATCATCCTCGAATCCATTTCCGAGGGCGTTTTCACCGTCGATCATAATTGGCGGATCATGACCTTCAACCGGGCCGCCGAGGAGATCACCGGCACGCCGCGGGCTGATGCCATCGGTCGCTATTGCTGGGAGGTTTTCCGCTCCAATATGTGCGAGGGGGCCTGTGCCTTGAAACGCACCATGAAGGAGGGAAAATCCTTTGTCTCCAGCTCTACCTATATCATCAACAGCCGGCAGCAGCGGGTGCCGATCACCGTTTCCACCTCGCCCCTGAAAGATCAACAAGGGGAGATCCTCGGCGGGGTGGAGACCTTCCGAGACCACAGTCTGGTGGAGGAGTTACGCCGCGAGCTGAGCGGCAGTTTCACGGTCGGCGACATGGTCAGCCGCAGCAAGGCGATGAAAAAAATCTTCAATATCCTGCCCCAGGTGGCGGAAAGCGACAGTACCGTGCTGCTTGAAGGCGACACCGGCACCGGCAAGGAACTGATGGCGAGTGCCCTGCACAACCTATCGTGGCGCAAAGAGGAGCCCTTTGTCGCCATCAATTGCGGCGCACTGCCTGACACCCTTCTCGAATCGGAATTGTTCGGTTATAAAGCCGGGGCCTTTACCAATGCTTACAAGGATAAACCCGGGCTTTTCCAGGCCGCCGGCAAGGGTACCATTCTTCTCGACGAGATCGGTGATACCAGCGCCGCTTTTCAGGTCCGGTTGTTGCGGGTCCTTGAAGAAAGGGAATTTCAGCCGCTCGGCGGGGTAGAAAAAATCAAGACCGATATTCGAATCATCGCGGCAACCAACCGCGATCTCGGGACCATGGTGGAAAAGGGCGAATTTCGCCGTGATCTTTTCTATCGTATCAATATCATCCGCCTGCATCTGCCGGCACTCAGGGAACGGATGGAGGATATCCCCCTGTTGTGCGATCGGTTCATTAAAAAGATGAATACCATCCGCGGCCGAGCGGTTTCCCAGGTCGGCAAGGAGGCTATGGCGCTTCTTCTCGGCCATGACTATCCGGGCAATATCCGTGAATTGGAGAATATCATCGAACACGCCTTTATTCTCTGCCATGAAGGGGAAATCGGCGTGGCTCATCTTCCAGCCTATCTGCTGCGGCATAAGAGCGAGTTAGGGGTCGACGCCTCTGCCATGGTGACCGGCATGCGGGCGACCGAGGAAGAAATCATCCTTGAGGCGCTCCGGCAGCACGGCTATAACCGTCTGGCGGCGGCAAAGGCCCTCGGCATCCATAAGAGCACCCTCTTTCGTAAGCTGAAGAAATATCAGATCACCTTGCCGGAAGTCGACGGTCGTAGCGGTCCTCAGTCATTTCAACATGCCGACGATGTCTATGCCAAACAACAGTTGGATACCGGTCAAAAACAATAAGCCGTAGATCAGCCGCTTGAACCACTTGTCGCTGCACCGCTGATTGAGCAAAAATCCGAGTTTTACCCCAAGGTAAGAGACCGGTAAAAGCAACAGGACGATGGATAAATTGCCGACGTGCCCGATACTGATGGATGGCCATGAGATCGGAGACAATAAGGATTGGCAGCAGTAAGGCGGCCGCTTCTGCTGTGGGAATATGTCAGAGCCATGAGGGGCAGGGCGATAAGCCCCAATTCCTGCCCCAAAACCTGCCTTCGAGATCCCGATGAGAGTCACCGATACCAGCGCGCTGATCCAGAAGGCTGGAGAATAATGCGAAAAAGCTTCCAACATAGGCTGTTATCGGGTGGATAGATATGCGGTTTATTGTCCTGTTGCAAATCGGAATGTCTGGTCGGGATCAACAATCGCAAGAATTCTAACGATACAACCGTCACCACCGGTCCAACGCCAAGGGAAGGCCATAAAAAAACAGCGTTTGCCGGTTACTTTGTCGAGATCGCCCCCGACATTTTCAATTCCGGGGATACCCCCTTTCACCATGAGTGTTTTATGCGCCGGCTCCCAATCAGGGAAATCTTCTTGAGGATCGTGACCGGTTACTTTTTTGTATTCTTCAATCAAATGAGGCTGTGAAGGGCCAAGCCCATGATCGACCAGTTTCGTTGCGATCGGGTGGTCGTTCGCCTGGCAACCATAGCCGACACATTTCACCTTTTTGTCAACAAGCCATTGGGCTCCCGCGCCGGAGATGCCGCACCCATATGCGAAGTATTCGTCACTGTCGGCCCATTTATGATGGAAGCCGGTGTTGATCATGACGATGTCGCCCTCTTGGATTGTCGGGCTGGCATTGGCGAGATCCTCCGGGGTGATCACTCCCCATTTTCCCTTCGGAATCGATACTGCAACGCCTGTTCCACAGAGACGCCAGGTCGGGTAGCTGTTGATGCAGGGAGAGTTTTCGGTAACGTGGATTGGCGCATCCATATGCGTACAGCGATGCATTATGCCATCCCATCGCACTTGGTACAGGCCGTCTTTGGCATGAAATTTGTCGACAATAACGTTCACGCTGGGTGTCGATGGCCATTCAGGCATATGGTGATGAAAAGCATGGCTTAAATTGTAAATTTCAAGGCTCATGGGTATCCTTCCTTTTCTGTTGAGGCTAATTATTTGCCGGCATCGATACGACAGTTTCCAGTGGGGTCAATCATTGCCATAAAGCGTACGGGGCAGGCATCCCCATATTCAAATTTCCAAGGTGTTGCCGCGAATGTTGCCCGCTTGCCGGATAATAGGTCGACATCTCCGCCAACCTGTTCAATGGTGGGAATTCCGGCCCCCAGGAGAATCTTGTGGGCCACATTCCACTCCGGGTGTTCTTTTTTAGCGTCAAGACCGGTGGCCGCTTCATAGGAGCCGGCTAAACGCTTCATGGTAGGACCACCCCGATGGGGGCCAAAAGAGGTGGCCAGAGGATGATCTACCTGTGGCGTATCTACGGCTACCAATTTACAGTTCTTGTGCACCAGCCACTCGGCCGCGTCTTTGGAAAGTCCGGGAGCCTGACCGAAATATTCCTCTCCATCTGAATATTTATGGTGCCATCCGCAGTTAATAACTACGATATCACCTTGTTGCACCCCGGGTTTTGCCGCTTCCAAGTCGGCTGCAGTGATAACTTCATAATTCTTTTTAAGAATACTGAGAACAACACCGTTACCGAAGAAACGATCAACAGCAATTGCCGCCAGATCCGCCCCTTTTTGAATCAGGTGCAAAGGGGCGTTCATGTGCGTTCCAGTATGCATTACCGTATTGATTCTATGGGCCATGACACCGTGTTGGGCGAATTTTACCGATCGGAACATTTTTACATCATCCTGTCCCGGATAGGAGGGGACTCCGTGTCCCCAGGGATGACTGAGTTCGAGCAGCTGTAATCCGCTGTATGGGTCTTTTGTTATTGCTGTCATGATATTCCTCTTGTCTTAGGTTGTGTCGGTTCATATGTCAAAACAACAACACCGTATAGCGAAACTATTGTACATCGCTTCCTGGTCATGTCAAGAATATTTGGCATGCAATATTGCATAACATGTTAGCTGTGATGCAGCAAAGTCCGTAGTTACAAAATACTCCCGCCGCACTGGTCGGCAGGTTGGTTGGCAAAGAAGTCTTAACGGATCGTCGAGGTCCTTATTTTCAGGATGTGGTATCAGGTCTTTGTTCTACAGACTCTTTGGTTTTCTTGCCAAAAGCCATACCCATTTTCTGCATCCTGTTGCGCAAAGTATTTGGGTGAACTCCGAGCAGGGCGGCGGCACCGTTTTTGCCGTGGATTTTGCCGTTGCTGATCTTGAGAGCCAGTTCGATGTGGCTCAGTATCACCGCGTCGAGGGTATGAAGCAGATCACTATCCACCTGGAATCTTAGTCTGTCCTGTGGCTGTGCTGGGGTCTCGCGGGAGCGATGGAAATAAAGAGGCCCATGTCGATGCTGAATAAGGGAGCTTTCGATGACGTTTTCCAGCTCCCGGACATTTCCCGGCCAGCTTCGCTCGTGCAGACTCAAAATGGCTTCTGCAGCGACTTGTGGTACCGGCTGGATCCCCAGCATCTTCGATTTCTTGCGCATGAAATATTCGGTCAGCGGTACGATATCGGCCGGGCGTTGCCGCAGGGGGGGGATGGTAATCGGAAACATATTGATGCGAAACCATAAATCCTCCCGGAATCGTCCCTCTTCGACCATCCTGGGCAGATCACGATGAGTGGCGGCAATGACGCGGATATCGAGTTTAATCGGCGGCGACCCACCGACACGTTCGATTTCCTCGGTTTGCAGTACTCGTAACAGGCGGATTTGCGCCCAAGGTGGAAGTTCGCCAATTTCATCGAGGAAGATGGTCCCTTTGTGGGCTCGTTCGAAACGCCCCCGGTTCTGTTTTATTGCCCCGGTGAAAGCACCCTTTTCATGTCCGAAAAGTTCGCTGTCGATTAGGTTCTCCGGGATGGCGCCGCAATTCACCTTGATAAATGCCTCGCCTCGGCGGGGAGATAAGCGATGGATGGCGTTGGCAATAACCTCCTTGCCGCTGCCGGTCTCACCTAGGAGGAGAATTGTGTTTTTCAGATGGGCGATTCTTTGAACCTTGTCCATGACTTCCTGCAAACCGGTTTCGGCACCGATAACCTCGTCACCGGAATGGGAGAGGAGTTCGCTTTTTAAATAACGGTTATCCGAAACAAGTTTTTCTTTGAAATCAAGTAACTCCTGATGTTTCAGGGCATTGGCCATGGCGATGGCGAAAGGCTCGCGCAGTTGCGACAAGCGTTTGGCGTCGTCTTCTGAATAGCGATTTAACCCTTTGGCAAACAAATCGATTACGCCGAGCCGATGGCCTTCGATAAAGAGACGCAGCGCTATGAAGCTGTGGTCGGTGATACCCAGTTGTGGCGTAATTATCCGGCCCATTGCGTCACTCTCGGGATCGTTGACGATGAGATAGTCTTTCAGTCTACGGCCGCTCTCGATGGCTTCGGTGAGGCCGGCCGGAAGCCTGATGGATTTCTCAATCTTCCGGCCACCTTCGTTGTTAGCCATGGCAATATACCGGATACTGCTCGTGCTCGGTTCATAAATATTAAGAAACATGGCATCGGCGGGCAGAACGTCGCGGATGAATTGAAAGCAACGCCACAATGCAACCTCGACGTCAAGACTGCTGCAGATGAGGAGGGTGGCTTTTTTAAAAAAAAGATTTTCGTCCAAATGTGGCCCTCATTTTTCACCGAATACGGGATTTTTTCGGTTGACATAACCGAATATGGGAGAAATATTTACCACATTCGGTAAAAAAACCAAACTTTGTCGTGAGCTTGCAATGCAAAAAAATCAACCAAAGGAAATTGAGAAACCTTGTTATCGATCTTTGCAGTGGAACTAACAATTCGAATATATACATCATTTGTTAATGAATCCGGTATTCCTCAAGCCTTTCTCCATTACTCCATTCGCGGTGATATTACCGCAAAAAATGAAACGGAATAGAGCTTGCTACTGCAAGGGCACAGAGCAGTTTTCAAATGTTCACGGTGCAAGGAGAAATGAATGCAGAAATTATTGAGCACCCTTCTTTGCCGATCGGCAAGGGTTTCCGGTCGACTTCTTAAGACCATGTTGCACATGTTGCCGACTGCTCTGCACCTACGCGCAAAGATGCAGCCGTCTTTTCAGGAAAGACTTCTGGAAAACAACTTGACGGTTTTGATTTCTGTCAGGGCGAACAATATTGCCATCGCCATAGCCCTTCGTGATGGAGTAGCTTCGCTGGTCAAATCACCAAAATCTACAGATGAAGCTGATGTCCATATCATCTTCAGCGACAGCGCTACGGCTTTGCGACTGATAACAGAGCCGAGTGATGCCCTCGGCCAGTTGAACGCCATGAAGAATTTCCGGGTCGATGTTCGGGGCGATGACCATCTGGTGATCTGGTTCCTGCAGACCCTGAACCTGCTATTCGCCTCGGTAAGACCACTTGATTGCGGCATGAAGTTGGCCGATGGAAGCAGGCGCTATGTCAACAATACCAACGGTGGTCCAGTCTTTGTCTATGTTAAGGAGGGGCGAATTCTGCGCATTACCCCCATTGAGTTTGACGAAACGGACGGATCCTCGTGGACCATTGAAGCTCGGGGCCGGTCATTTACCCCCCCGCGCAAGGGAACAGTCAATCCCTACGTGTTTGGCCTTCGATCGCTTATTTATTCCAAAGATCGCTTGCTCTACCCGATGAAACGGGTCGATTTTGATCCGCATGGCGAGCGTAATTGTGGCAATCGAGGGGTGTCGGGTTATGAGCGGATAAGCTGGAATGAGGCACTCGATATAGTTTCTGCCGAAATTCGTCGAGTCAAGAGCGAATACGGACCGGGTGCCATCATGAACAGTTGCGGCTCGCATCACACCTGGGGCAATATCGGCTACTGGTTGAGTGCTAAAACTCGGTTCATGAACTCGATCGGATCCAGTCAGGTAGCACATAATCCTGATAGCTGGGAAGGGTGGTACTGGGGGGCGATGCATCACTGGGGAAATTCCATCCGTAATGGCGCCTCCGACACCTACGGAACCGTTGAAGACTGCCTGAAAGAGGCGGAGATGATCGTCTTCTGGTCCAGTGATCCGGAATCAACCAGTGGGGTGTACGGCGCCTTTGAAGGGACTCTGCGGCGGCAATGGGCCATGTCCCTGGGTATCAAGATGGTTCATATTGATCCCTACTATAATCATACTGCTGCCTTGCTAGGCGGCAAGTGGCTTGCCCCAAGACCTGATACCGGTAATGCCATGGCTCTGGCCATTGCCTGGGTATGGATTACTGAAGATCTCTATGATAAGGAATATGTGGCGGCTCGGACGACCGGTTTTGAGCTTTGGCGTGACGCTCTCTTGGGGCTTTCGGACGGCGTACCGAAAACTCCGGAGTGGCAGGAGGGGGAAACAGGTGTCCCCGGCCGTGTGGTCAGAGCTCTTGCTCGACAATGGGGTACTCGGAAGACATATTTATCACCGGGAGGGCTAGCCGGATTTGGTGGTGCTTGTCGTTGTGCCACCGGCATTGAATGGGCGAGATCGATGGTTTGTCTCATGGCCATGCAGGGGCTAGGAAAGCCCGGCATAAATATGGGATGTCTCCAGCAAGGGGCACCGGTCGATACGCATTTCTATTTTCCCGGCTATGCAGAGGGCGGCTTTTCCGGAGACCTCGACAATACCGGCCTACGAGTCAGCATGTATCAGCGCATGCCGCAACTGCCGTCAATGAATCCAGTTTCCCAGGTCATTCCACGACTACGTATTCCCGAGGCCATTCTCGGCGAAACCTGCGAAGGGTATCCCACCGATCCGAAGTCGATCGAAGGTCAGTTTCGCAGGTTTGCTTACCCTGCTCCAGGCCATTCGCCGGTGCATCTCTACTATAAATACGGTGGCTCGCATTTTGGCACGATGGCTGACTCGAATCGTTACGCCAGGGCCTATCGCAGTGATAAGTTGGAGTTTGTCGTTAACCAGTCAATCTGGTTCGAGGGTGAGGCCAAATTTGCCGATATTCTCCTGCCGGCCTGTACCAATTTCGAGCGTTGGGATATTGGTGAAACCGCCAATTCCGGTGGCTATAGTCATCACCAGTTCATCCAGTGGAATCACCGGATTATCACCATGCAGCACAAGTGCATTGAGCCGCTCGGGGAGTCCCGCTCCGACTATCAGATTTTTCTTGCCCTGGCAGAACGGCTGGGACTGGGCAGTCTCTTTTCTGAGGGAATGACCGAACTTAACTGGTGCCAACGACTTTTTGCCGCCAGTGATCTCCCTACCCGGACCACGTGGAAGAAATTTCTTAAAAAAGGCTACTATGTTGTACCGGCACCAGCTGAGAGCAACCGTGCCCCAGTGTCCTGGCGCTGGTTTGCTGAAGGTCGGGAGAAGGATGTACCAGAACTGACCCCTCTGCCCGGCGACTATAAGAACCGCTACCGGCAGGGCTTGCAGACCCAGTCCGGGAAGCTGGAGTTTGAGGCATCGAGTTTGAAACGCTTTGCTCCGGATGACCCGGAAAGACCGCCGCTGCCGACCTTTATTCCCTCATGGGAGGGGCACCATAGCGGAGAGCTGTATAGCAAATATCCGCTCAACCTGATCTCTCCCCATCCACGCTACAGTTTTCACACCATGTTTGACGCCAAGGATTCAATCATCTGCGATGTCAAAGATCACCGAGTGCTGATCGATGATTTCTACTACTGGATAGTTCGCATCAACACCAGTGATGCTCGCATACGGGGAATTGCCCATAACAGCCTGGTGCGGATGTTTAACGACCGCGGTGAGGTCATCCTCGCTGCCCATCCAACCGATCGTTTGCCGCCGGGAACCGTACAATCTCCGGAAGGTTCGGCGATTTATGAACCCCTGGGTGAACCTGGTAGGTCTCCGGATCGTGGTGGTTGTATAAATGTGTTGACCCCGAGTCGCAATATTATCTCCCGTTCACACTCAACAGCCTCGAATAGCTGCCTGGTGCAGATCGAAATGTGGCAACGAGGTAATATCTCATGAAACAATATGCGTTTATTATCGATATCGGCAAATGCGAAAACTGCAATAACTGCTTTCTCTCCTGCAAGGACGAGCACTGCGGTAATGACTGGCCGGGATACAGCCGCCCTCAGCCCTTGCACGGCCAGCGCTGGATGAACATCCGGCGAAAAGAACGTGGTGCCTTCCCCTTGGTTGATATTGCCTACCTTCCGCAGCCCTGCATGCACTGTGACCAAGCGCCCTGTGTTGCGGCTGGGGGCGGTGCGGTTTTAAAACGTGAGGACGGCATCGTCCTTATTGATCCAAAAAAAGCCAAAGGTAGAAAAGACTTACTCTCTTCCTGTCCCTATGGAGCTATCTGGTGGAACGAAGAAGAGCAAATCCCGCAAAAATGCACTTTATGTGCCCATCTCCTCGACGACGGCTGGAAGGTGCCGCGGTGTGTGCAGAGTTGTCCAACCGGGGCAATTACGGTTTTTTTCGGCGAGCAAGCGGAGTTGCAACGTCGAATTGTCGAAGAACATCTGCAAACCCTGTCCGTAGCCCAAGGTGATGTGGGTACACCGCGATGCTATTATAAAAATCTGTATCGCTACAATCGATATTTTCTTGCCGGTAGTATTGCCGAATGGGTGAAGGGGATAGAAGAATGTGCAGTGGGTGTCCAGGTAACTTTGAAGAAGGGCGAGGTGATTGTCGGAGAGCAGATCAGTGATGATTTCGGAGATTTCAAATTTGATGATCTTGCGGAAAACAGCGGTGACTACCAATTGGTAATGAGCGTAGCCGGAAATGATGTAAAAAAACTCAAAGTTTCCTTGTCGGACGAATACTCGGTCGGTACAATAATCTTAGAATAACGCTTTCCCCATCGATCAGGGACAGCAATTAAGCTGGTGACGATAATACCTGTTGCATGTTATAGAAAAATTGCCGGAAAGCGTCGAAGAACGCCTTAAGGATCTCCTTGGTAGGCATCAATGGAGCGATATTGTCAATGCCCATCAGGCCAAAAACCTCAGTGGGGGGAATCATTAAAACGGTTATCAAAGATACGCGAATTCCGGTAACCATTGAGCCGATGAATCCGCAAACTGATAAGCCGTTGTAAAAAAATAACATGGCCGAAGGAATGGCCGGAACGGCATAAGGAGCCGTAACAAAATCGATTGAAATGGCCCATATTTTGTAACGGCCCCTAAGTAACAGAATTGGAAAATTACACATTGGTAGAAGTAGTGCACGACGATTGCGGAGGTAAAAATGAATAGTGCGGAAATGGGGAGTTCGGTGAAAATTCGCTATTCCATCAGCCTTGAAGATGGTAGCGCTGTTAGCCAAGGAAATACCAAGACGCCGCTTTCCTTTAAAATTGGCTCGGGAAAGGTCTTCAAAAAGTTGGAGAAAGGTGTAGTTGGAATGCAGGTACAGGAGATGCGACGGGTGAAAATCAGTGCCGAGGAAGGCTATGGCAGTTATAACAAAGAGCTTGTTTTCAGAGTTGAGCGCAAGATGTTTCCCGAGGATGTCAAACTGATTCCAGGGCGCACCGTGCAGTACCAAAACCGCGATGGGGAGAGGGTGAATCTGGTCGTAAACGAGGTCAATGCGAAGACCGTCACTGTGGATGCCAATCATCCTTTGGCTGGCCTTGATCTGATTTACGAGGTGGAGATGATCGAGGTATCGTAAGTCTCAGTCCTGTGACCTACCGCTATAGGTCACAGCAAAAGTATCGGTCTGCTTAACCCAACTTTGTGTTCGAGTGTCACAAAGTTGGGTTAAGACAAGTTCTTTATTATACATGCGGTATCCCTCGTCGGCAGCAATCACTATTCGTCATTTCTCGGCAGCCTGCATTCCGACAACGCCTTCCTCAAGCTTTGTAAATATCTTGCCGGAACCGATCTTAAAAGAAAGCGGTATGCTGATTTTGTCCTGTTCGACATGACTTCCATCTTCGAGACTGATGCGGTAATGGATTTTCACCGAACTCCCCAATTACGCAACTTTCTTGATTCTCCCGATTACCGAAATTAGGTGCTAGGAACAACGGTGACTGGGATTTTGGTGTCTTTGAGAACCGATTTGATAATTGAACCCACCGAAGTTTTTGAAAAAAGCCCCCCGGCTTTGGCTCCCATTACAATCAGATCGCAGTTGTTGTCCTTGGCATGGGTAATGATGTTTTCCGCAACATCGCCCTGGCTGATAAGGATCTCTCGCGATTTGGCATCAAAGTTCGGATCATCAATTCCCACCATCTTGCAGAAATTCTGAATATCATCGTGCACCATCTTGTTTACTGAGGTTTTCCCCGTCAATGATCGGTGCACATTGGCCTGTTGGGCATTGACCAGATCTTCCCACTTATGCCGACCGAGCAGACCCTTAAGTCGTCCATCAACATTTCCCGGTAATTCTTTTATTACGTGCAGGAGATAGATAGTGGCCTGGAAGCGAGTGGCCATGGCGTTGGTGAAATTCAGGGCCTGCTGGCAGTTCGACGTCAGATCGGTGGCGAAAAGAATGAACTCAATAGGTTTTATCATCCTGTATCTCCTATAATATTTTCTCGGGGGCTATGACACCTAAAACAGTTCCCTGGTATTAACAACGAGCAGTAATAGTACACGATTGTAATCAAATCTGCTGCAGACGTTGACCCACTCTACAAGATCTCAAACCAATGAAAGAGGCTCTACACCAATTTTGCAGTGGAGTCTCTTCGGTGTTTTTCAAATGTTCCATTTTAAAACATTACACTGGGCAGCACAAGAATGAACCAGGGGAAAATCGCAAAAATGATAATGGCTATCAAAACAGTAGCCATAAATGGAAAGATGCCTTTAAAGATCGATTCCAAAGCAATTGCTCCACCCTCAAGCCCACGAGAAACCCCGTAAACCACATATACATTCAGTCCCAAAGGGGGAGTAATAACCCCCATTTCCGTCACCATAACGATCATGATCCCAAACCAAATAGGATCATAGCCTAAACCGATGATCAATGGGTAGAATACCGGCACAGTAAGCATGACCAAAGCTAATGAATCCATGAAACAGCCGCCGACGAAATATACCATGATGACGACTGTGAGCACCAGCCATGCCGGCATATTCAAGCCGCCGATCAAGGTTGCCAGATCAAAGGGAATACGGGTTACTGCCAAAAATTTGCCGAAAACCGTAGCTCCGGCCACCAGCATCATGATCATGCAGGATGATTTCAGGGTTTCATAGAGTGCATCAACAAATGATTCCCAGCTCAAATTCCGACCAATGACCGCAACCAAGAGTACGCCAATCACACCCATACCAGCAGCTTCAGTAGCCGTGAAGATGCCGAAAAACAAGCCACCGAGACTGAAGACGAAAACCAGGAGGGTTTCGCTCATGCCTGATAATGATTGAAATTTCTCCTTCCAAGTGAAACTCTCCCCGGGAGGGCCGTCCTGCGGTCTCACTAAACACCATATATAAATGGTAATATTGAATAATATGGTCACAACAATCGCCGGAATTATGCCGGCACAGAACAATTTGCCGATAGACTGTTCAGTCAGTATCCCATAGATAATGAGCACAACACTCGGCGGCATAATCATGCCGAGGCCACCTCCTGCTGCCACCGATCCGGCTGCCAGGGCGTCGCTGTAACCAAACTTACGCATTTCCGGCAGGCCGACGGTTGCCATGGTAGCTGCAGTTGCCGCACTCGACCCACATACAGCGCCAAAGGCGGTACAGGCGGAAACGGTGGCAATTGACAGGCCACCTCTGGTACTTCCAAAAAACTTATATGCCGATGCATACAGTTTGGAGCTGATTCCGGCATTGAAGGCCAACTGGCCCATGAGGATAAAAAGCGGAATTGTTGTCAGATTATACGAGGAAAATACATCGTACAAATCCTTGGCTAGCAGGTTAAACCCCCCTTTGAGAGAGGTGAGCATGGAAAAGCCGATAAAACCGACCATTGCCATGACATAGGCCACCGGCATCTTCGTCATGAACACCGCGACCATGAATATAATTCCAATAATACCTATTGTTGTGGGGCTCATTATTTTATCAATTGGCTAAAGGTTTTTAATATGGATGA